>NZ_JBCGFB010000067.1:0-31645 GCF_038752175.1 Nocardia sp. No.11
GCGACACCCGCCGAGCCGGTGCCGAGAATCGCGCCGACGCCGGCCGAACCGGTACCGAGCAGCAGGCCGAGACCGGCCGAACCCGTGCCGAGGACGGCGCCCGCGGCGGCCGAGCCCGCCGCGGAACCGGCAGCCGCGGAACCCGAGGCGGACCCGGTTCCGGCGACGTCCTTCTTCGGGATGTCCTGGGCGACCTGGCCGGGAATGGTCAGCGGCTGCCACTCACCCTCGCCGGCGACCTGCGCACCCGCGGGGTGCGGTGGATCGGCCGGGCCGGCGGGATCGGCGCCGGTGTCGCTCTGGCCGCTGTTGCCTTGCTCGCCGCCGCCGGAACCGCTGGGGAGCCGCAGTTCGGCGGGCTTGCCGTTGCCGGTGTGCTGACCGCCGTTGTTCTGACCGCTGTCACCGTTGCCCTGGCCACTGCTGCCGCTCCCGGGCGCCTGAGCGGCGGGAGTCGGTGGTTTTTCCGGTGCGGCGACGGCGACCGCCGGCCCCAGTAGAGCAGAACCGGCCAGCACACTCGCAGCGGCAAGTACGCGCAAGATGCGACCAACGGCCATGCGCTTGTCATCCCCTTAGTATTTCAGCGCAGCATTACCCCCGGTCGCGACACATTCCGGGATCGACGAACAGTAGCCCATAGTAAACCCACCCCTGCTTCCACGCAGAAGAGAGCAAGAGTCGTCCAGCCCCCTGAACGTGTGTGACATGCCATAAGCGCAGGCCGGGGAGGTTTCCCCGGCCTGCGCTCATGGAGTTTGCTATGCGCCGTACACCGGCTCCGGCGGAGTGCTCTTCTCGATCAGTTCGGCCACCACCGGACCCAGTTCCGCGGGGTTCCAGCGGGCGCCGCGGTCGACCGGGGCACCGTGGCGCCAGCCCTGCGCGAGTGCCACCTTGCCGCCCTCGACCTCGAACATCCGGCCGGTCACCCCGGCCGACTCGGTGCTGCCGAGCCACACGACGAGCGGGGAGATGTTCTCCGGCGCCATGGCGTCGAAGCCCGAATCGGGGGCGGCCATGGTGTCGGCGAAGACGGTCTCGGTCATCCGGGTGCGGGCCGCGGGCGCGATGGCGTTCACGGTCACGCCGTAGCGGCCGAACTCGGCCGCGGCGGTGAGGGTGAGCCCGGCGATACCGGCCTTGGCCGCGCCGTAGTTGCCCTGCCCGACGCTGCCCTGCAGACCGGCGCCGGAGCTGGTGTTGATGACGCGGGCGTCCACCGGACGACCGGCCTTGGACTCACCGCGCCAGTACTCGGCCGCGTGCCGCATGGTGGCGAAGTGGCCCTTGAGGTGCACGCGGACCACCGCGTCCCATTCGTCCTCGCCCAGGTTGACCAACATCCGGTCGCGCACGAAACCGGCGTTGTTGACCAGCACGTCGAGCCCGCCGAAGGTGTCCACGGCCTGCCGGATCAGGTTGCGGGCACCCGCCCAGTCGGCGACGTCGTCGTAGTTGGCCACGGCCTCGCCACCGGCGGCGACGATCTCGTCGACGACCTGCTGGGCCGGGGTCTCGGTGGTCGCGGCGCCGTCGAGCGCGGTGCCGACGTCGTTGACCACCACGCGCGCGCCCGCCGCGGCGAAGGCCAGCGCGTGCGCGCGGCCGATCCCGCGGCCTGCGCCGGTGACGATGACGGTGCGGCCCGCGCAGATCTGCTGCTGGTCGTCCATAGGAAAGCTCCTGTTTCTCTGGCGGCTGGCGCCGCGGGTTTCGGCCTCGTGACCTCGCATCCGAGGGGCGACACTGCGCCTTCGGCGTTCCGTCCCGCCCCTCGGATGCGAGGCGGCCGAAACCGAGGTGGTCGGGTCTAGTGGTTGGCGTTGGCGGCGTCCAGGAAGGCCGGGCGTTCGCCGCCGCCGTGGACGAGCAGGGTGGCGCCGCTGATGTGCGCGGCCAGCGGGGAGGCCAGGAAGATCGCGGCGCTGCCCACGTCGGCGGGGCTGGCCAGCCTGCCCAGCGGGACGGTCCGGCCGACGGCGGCCACCCCGTCGGCATCGCCGTAGTGGAGGTGACTGAGTTCGGTCTCCACCGGGCCGACGACCACCGAGTTCAGCCGGACCTTGGGCGCCCACTCCACGGCCAGCGAGGACGCCAGGTTGTCCAGACCCGCCTTGGCCGCGCCATAGGCGGCCGTGCCCGGCGACGGGCGGTGCCCGCTGACGCTGGTGATCATCACGATCGAGCCGCCCGCGTCCTGCTTCTGCATCGCCGCGTTGGCGTGCTGGGAGATCAGCAGGGGCGCGAGCAGATTCAGCTCGATGATCTTCTGATGGAACCGCGGGCTCGCGGCGTCGGCCATGGCGAACGGCGCACCGCCCGCGTTGTTCACCACATGGTCGACCCGGCCGTGCCGATCGAGGATCTGCTCGAACAGCGCGGCGACGGCGTCGGGATCGCGCACATCGCAGGAGAAGTGCTCCGTGCCACGCTCGCCCACCGTGATCGGCTCGTCGGCGGGCCTGCGCGCGCAGGTCAGCACGGTCGCGCCCGCGGCGAGGAAGGCCCGGCTGATACCGGCGCCGACACCGCGGACGCCACCGGTCACCAGAACGATCTGCTCGGAAAGGTCGATTTCTACAGCCACCGTGCTAACCTACCAAGCAATTGCTTGCTTTGTCTCGGGTTCGCCGGGGCGCGCACGATGGGACTTGCGATGGGGATAAACCGTCACACCGAAACCGAGGGCGTCGAAGTCGTCACAGTCGACTACCCGCCGGTCAACGCACTACCGTCCGACGGTTGGTTCGCCCTGGCCGACGCGGTCCGGGCGGCAGGCCGTAATCCGGAGACCCGGGTGGTCGTGCTGCGGGCCGAGGGGCGCGGCTTCAACGCCGGCGTCGACATCAAGGAGATGAACGCCGACACCGGCCACACCGCGCTGATCCGCGCGAACCACGGGTGCTTCGACGCCTTCGCGGCCGTCTACGACTGCGAGGTGCCCGTGGTGACCGCCGTCAACGGCTTCTGCCTGGGCGGCGGCATCGGCCTGGTCGGCAACTCCGACGTCATCATCGCCTCCGACGACGCCACCTTCGGCCTGCCCGAGGTGGACCGGGGCGCGCTCGGCGCGGCCACCCACCTGGCCCGGCTGGTCCCCCAGCACCTGATGCGGACCATGTTCTACACCGCGGGCAAGCTCACCGCTCAGCAGCTGCACCACTTCGGCTCGGTGTACCAGGTGGTGCCGCGCGCCGAACTCGACGCCGCGGCCATGGAGGTCGCCAAGAACATCGCGAACAAGGACGGCCGCGTGATCCGGGCCGCCAAGCGCGCACTCAACGGCATCGACGTGCAGGACGTCCACCGCTCCTACCGCTACGAGCAGGGCTTCACCATGGAGCTCAACCTCGCCGGTGTCGCCGATGAGATCCGGGCGCGTTTCGACGACGATCTCGCCGCGCAGAAGAAGGAGAAGTAGACGCCATGCGCGACAAGAGAATGACGCTCGACGAGGTCGTCGGCGAGCTGCGCAGCGGCATGACCATCGGCATCGGCGGCTGGGGCTCCCGGCGCAAGCCGATGGCGCTGGTGCGCGCGCTGCTGCGCTCGGACGTCACCGACCTGACCGTGGTCACCTACGGCGGCCCCGACCTGGGCCTGCTGTGCTCGGCGGGCAAGGTGCGCAAGGCGTACTACGGCTTCGTCTCGCTGGATTCGGCGCCCTTCTACGATCCGTGGTTCGCCAAGGCGCGCACCGAGGGCGCGATCACCGTGCGCGAGATGGACGAGGGCATGGTCAAGTGCGGTCTGCAGGCCGCGGCGGCCCGGCTGCCGTTCCTGCCGATCCGGGCCGGACTGGGGTCCTCGGTGCTGGACTTCTGGGAGGGCGAGCTGAAGACGATCCAGTCGCCGTACCCGGCCGCCGACGGACGGACCGAGACGCTGGTCGCGATGCCCGCGCTGAACCTCGACGCCTCCTTCGTGCACCTGGACCTGGCCGACAAGCACGGCAATGCCGCCTACACCGGCGTCGACCCGTACTTCGACGACCTGTACTGCCTGGCCGCCGAGCGGCGCTACGTCTCGGTGGATCGCCTGGTCGAGACCGAGGAACTGGTGAAAGCCGTTCCGCAGCAGTCGATCATCCTCAACCGCATGCTGGTCGACGGCGTCGTCGAGTCGCCCGGTGGCGCGCACTTCACCTTCTCCGGCAGCTACGGCCGCGACGAGAAGTTCCAGAAGCACTACGTGGCCGCCGCGCAGACGCCCGAGTCGTGGGCCGAGTTCAAGGCTCGCTACCTGGATGTCTCCGAAGCCGAATACCAAGCCGCCGTCCACGCTTTCGCCGAGGAGCAGAAATGAGTTCAGCATCGCTAGGCGATTCCGTGAAGGGTGGCGGCCTGGAGACGGGCGGGCCCATTACTCGTGCTGAGGTCTGCGTCGTCGCCGCTGCGGAGATCTTCCGCGGGGCCGGTGAGATCATGGCGAGCCCGATGTCGACGGTCACCACCATCGGCGCGCGACTGGCCCGGCTCACCTTCGAGCCCGATCTGTTGCTGTCCGACGGCGAGGCGCTGTTCTTCGCCGAGGTTCCGGCGATCGGCGCGAAAGCCCCCGTCGAGGGCTGGATTCCGTTCTCCAAGGTGTTCGACGTGGTGGCCTCCGGCCGTCGGCACGTGGTGATGGGCGCCAACCAGATCGACCGGTTCGGCAACCAGAACCTGTCGGCCTTCGGTCCGCTGCAGCAGCCGACCCGGCAGATGTTCGGGGTGCGCGGCGCGCCGGGCAACACCATCAACCACGCCACCAGCTACTTCGTGCCCCGGCACAACAAGCGGGTGTTCGTCGACCAGGTCGACATCATCTCCGGCATCGGCTACGACCGTATCGATCCCGAGAACCCCGCCTATCGCTTCCATCACCTGCACCGCGTGGTGACCAACCTGGGCGTGTTCGACTTCAACGGTCCCGACCACACCCTGCGCGCGCTGTCGCTGCACCCGGGCGTGAGCGCCGACGAGGTCGCCGAGAACACCTCCTTCGAGATCGCCGAGCTGGGCACCGCGGGCGAGACCAGGCTGCCCTCCGAGGAAGAGCTGCGGATCATCCGTACCGTGCTCGACCCCAAGGGTTTCCGGGAGAAGGAGGTGGCGGCGTGAGCGGTCAGCGGCCGGAGGCGGCAACCGAGCGTGACCACGCGGCCCGCCCGAGCACGCCGAGCGGAGACAATGTGAGCGCGCGGCTGCGGACTCCGCTGACCGAGCTGGTCGGCATCGAGCATCCGGTCGTGCAGACCGGGATGGGCTGGGTCGCCGGTCCGCGCCTGGTCGCGGCCACCGCCAACGCGGGCGGCCTGGGCATCCTGGCCTCGGCCACGATGACCTACGAGGAGCTCGAGGCGGCGATCGCCAAGACCAAGTCGCTGACCGACAAGCCGTTCGGCGTGAACATCCGCGCCGACGCGACCGACGCCACCGAGCGCATCGACCTGCTCATCCGCGAGCGGGTCAAGGTCGCTTCCTTCGCGCTCGCGCCCAAGAAGGACCTGATCGCCAAGCTCAAGGACGCCGGTGTCGTGGTGGTGCCGTCGATCGGTGCCGCCAAGCACGCGGTGAAGGTGGCCTCCTGGGGCGCCGACGCGGTGATCGTGCAGGGCGGCGAGGGCGGCGGGCACACCGGCCCGGTCGCCACCACGCTGCTGCTGCCGTCGGTGCTCGACGCCGTCGACATCCCGGTGGTCGCGGCCGGCGGCTTCTTCGACGGTCGCGGCCTGGCCGCCGCGCTGTCCTACGGCGCGGCCGGTGTCGCGATGGGCACCCGCTTCCTGCTCACCCAGGAGAGCACCGTCCCCGAGGCCGTGAAGCAGGAGTACCTGGCGCGCGGCCTGCAGGACACGGTGGTTTCGGTGAAGGTCGACGGCATGCCGCACCGGATGCTGAACACCGAACTGGTCGAGAAGCTGGAACACTCCGGCGGCTGGCGCGGACTGTCCGCCGCGGTCGGCAACGCGGCCAAGTTCAAGTCCATGACCGGCATGAAGTGGTCGACGCTGATGCGCGACGGCCTCGCCATGCGCAAGACCAAGGACCTGAGCTGGTCCCAGGTCGTGATGGCGGCGAACTCGGCGATGCTGACCAAGGCAGGCTTGGTCGAGGGCCGTACCGACGCGGGCGTGCTGCCCGCGGGCCAGGTCACCGGCATCATCGACAGCCTGCCGACCGTGGCCGAGTTGATCGACGGCATCGTCACCGACGCCGTCGCCCGGATCGCGGCCGCCTCGGCGCTGACCATCGAGCCCGCCGCCGAAGCCCACTGACCCGGAGCCGTACCCGGCTCCCTCCCCGAGCTCGCCCCGATCGACGGCCCAGAGCCAACCGTCGGTCCCCTGGGGCGATCGAACACCGGACCCGGTGCCGCACTCACGAGGTGCGCATCGGGTCCGGTGCGCTTTTCGGCTCAGAGCGCGAAGACGGTGAACTGCGTGGTGGCGGGTAGATGCGCCAGCGGCGTGGTGCGCACGGTCGCCTCGATCCGGCCGGGGCCGGTGGCCAGTACGACGCCGACCGCGGGGCCGGTCTGCCCGGCGGGCCCGCCCACGACGACGGTCGCGACCGAACCGCTCGCACCGGTGTCGAGATTGCGCCAGTCCACCGTGGCGGTGACCGAGCAGCCGCTCTCGTGCGAACCGGGCGTCGCGCTCCAGAAGGTGCCGCGCAGATACACCGCGGCCTCGCCCGGACCGCTGTAGTCGCTGGGGCCGGGAATGGCGGTGCCGTCGACCTGCCCTGCGCAGGTCCAGCCGGTGGCCAGGGTGTAGGTGGGGGCCATCGTCGTGGCGGCCGAGGCCGCCGTCGTCGTGCCGAGAAGTAGTCCGCAGGCCGCTGCCGCCACGATCGCGACACGGCCGAGGTGCTGATGCATCGCTGTCGTCCCTTCGTCGCCGTTCGGGTTCGATCCAGCGTGGCACCTTCGGTCGCGGATCACCAGCACCGACCACCCCGCGTCAGCGCGGCCGCACCTCGACGCGGTTGTCGTGGAAGACCGCGCCGCCGCCGTAGTCCGAATCCCGTTCGGCGATGGTCGCGTTGACGGTGGCGCCGTTGGTGAACTTGGCCCAGCGGCCCTTCGTCGTCCCGGCGACGCCGGGGCGGACCCGGTCCGAGACCTCGGCCACCGCCTCGAACGACCCGCGCGGGTTGGACACCAGGACCGGCTCGCCGTCGGTGATACCGCGGGCCGCGGCGTCGTCGGGGTGCAGCGTGATGGTGGATTCGCCGGCTCGGCGGCGCAATTCGGGATTGCCGCCGAAGGAGGTGTTCAGGAAGTAGTGCGAGGCGGCGGAGATCAGCACCAGTCCCTCGCCGGGGTCGGCGGGCGGGGTGTAGTCCGGGAGCGGATCGTGGCCGGCCAGTTCGGCACGCGCCGAGACGAATTGCAGCTTGCCCGCCGGGACCGAGCCGGGCTGGATCTTGAGGAAGCCGTCGGCCCTGAGCCGGTCGAGGTCGTGGCCCTTCAGCAGCTGCCTGGCCAGTTCCTCGTCGGAGTCGTAGAGCGCCGGTTCGGTGAGACCGAGGCGGCGGGAAAGCCTGCGGAAGGTCTCGGTGGTGGACAGGCATTCGCCCGGCGGCTCGACGGCGGGCTCGTTCCAGACCAGGTAGAGGTGGCCGTAACCGGCGATCACGTCGAGGTGCTCGGGCTGCATGGTGGCGGGCAGCACGATGTCGGCGTAATCGACGGTGTCGGTGCCGAAATGTTCGAGCACGACGGTGAACAGGTCCTCGCGGGAGAGCCCTTCGATCACCCGGCGCTGATCGGGATTGGAGCCGACCGGATTCGCGCCGATCACGAACAGCGCCTTGACCGGCGGGTCCTCGGTCTCGAGCAGGGCCTCGCCGAGCCGGGTCATCGACAGGGTGCGCACCGGATGCGGCAGCAGATCGTCGCGGACCAGCGCCGCGTCGTCGAGCCGGAAATGACCGCTGGTCGAATAGTGCAGTCCCCCACCGGGAATCGCCCAGTCGCCGGTGACACCGGGCAGGCAGGCCAGCACCCGCAGCGCCATGCCGCCGCCCGCGTGCCGCTGCATGCCCTGGGACGCGCGGATGGCGGTCGGCCGGGTGCGGGCGATCCGCTCGCCGAGCGCGACGATCCGCTCCCGCGGCACGCCGGTGATCGCCGCGGTGCGCTCCGGGGTGAATTCCATGACCCGCTCGCGGAATTCGGGCCAGCCCTCGGTGTGCTCGGCGATGAACCGGTCGTCCTGCGCGCCGAGCGAGACGATGACGTGCAGCAGCCCGAGCGCGAGCGCCGCATCGGTGCCGGGCAGCGGGGCGATGTGCTCGTCGCAGCGCTCCGAGGTCTTGGTGCGCACGGGATCGATCGAGACCAGGTAGGCGCCGCTGTCCTGCACGAACTTCCACAGATGGTGACCGGAGGTGAGCGGGTTGGTGCCCCACAGCAGGATCAGCTCCGACTTGGCGAAGTCCTCGGGGTCCATGCCGCCGGAGGTGCCGAGGGTGTAGCGCAGGCCGGTGCCGCCTGCGACGGAGCAGATCGTCGCGGCGTGATGCGAGGCACCGAGGACGTTGAACATCCGGCGACCGGGATAACCCTCGAGTCCCTGCAGGTAGCCCAGGCTGCCGGTGCCGTGGAACGGCCAGATCGCCTCGCCGCCGAACTCCTCGACGATGCCGGTGAGCCGAGTGGCGATCTCGTCGAGCGCGTCGTCCCAGCTGATCCGCTCGAAGCGGCCCGAGCCCTTGGGCCCGACCCGGCGCAGCGGATAGCGCAGCCGGTCGGGCGAGCCGACCTGCTCGAGATAGCGATTGACCTTGACGCACAACGCGCCACGGGTCACCGGATGGTCCTTGTTCCCCCGCAGCCCGGTGGCCTCGCCGTCTTCGACGGTCACCACCCACGAGCACGCGTCGGGGCAGTCGAGCGGGCACGCGCCGAGCACCTTCACCCGTTCATCGTAAGCCGGGGGCACGACACCCGCCGGGCGGCGATCAGGGGTAACACCAACCGGCTGGAATGTGATGTAAGTCACGTAAGGGTGGTTTCGCGGACGCGTCATCACCGGAGATCTAGACGCGCGGAGGCCCTGCCACAGGTCGGGGCATCGTGCCCCCACGCTTGGTGGGAGGTAGGAGATGAGAACGTTCGGCAAGAAATTGATGGTGAGCGCGTCGGCGGCAACGCTGCTCGGCGCGGGGGTGGTGATGGGCGCGGCGCCGGTCCAGGCGCAATGGGGTCCGTCGGGATGCTCGGCCTATCCGGTCAACAACACCTCGGCGTACTCGCAGTGTTATTGGCCGATCCGGCATCAGGTGCGGATCGAATGCAGGCAGTGGTGGGGCTGGTTCGGCAGCAGCTGGGCCACCTACGAACGCCGCGGCAACATGGCGTGGGACGGCCAGCAATCCTGGGCGCACTGCGACTTCCCGGGCACGCTCCAGCGATGGGATGTGGTGACCTATTGGTGGTGAACGACGTGTGGTCCCCGGCGGAAATCCGCCGAGGACCACCAGAACTCGTCCGGACTACTTGTCCGCGTCGAGCCGCTCGATGATCGTCACGTTCGCCGTGCCGCCGCCCTCGCAGATGGTGAGCAGACCGTAGCGGCCGTTCACCCGCTCCAGTTCGTTGAGCAGGGTGGCGAACAGCTTGGCGCCGGTCGCGCCGAGCGGGTGCCCGAGGGCGATGGCGCCGCCGTTGACGTTCACCTTCGCCGGATCGGCGCCGATCTCCTTGATCCAGGCCAGCACCACGGGCGCGAAGGCCTCGTTGATCTCGATGACATCGATGTCGTCGATGGCCAGGCCGGTCTTCTCCAGCGCCCACTGGGTGGCCGGGATCGGCGCGCTGAGCATGAAGATCGGGTCGGCGCCGCGCGCGCTGACGTGGTGGATGCGGGCGCGCGGGGTGAGGCCGTATTCCTTGACCGCCCACTCCGAGGCGAGCAGGGTGGCGCTGGCGCCGTCGGAGATCTGGCTGGCGACCGCCGCGGTGAGCGGGCTGCCCTCCGACAGCGGCTGCAGACTCGCCATCTTCTCCAGGCTGGTCTCGCGCGGACCCTGGTCGACGGTGAAGTCGCCGACCGGCACGATCTCGTTGTCGAAGCGACCCGCGGCGATGGCGGCCTTGGCGCGCTCGTGGCTCTGCAGCGCCCAGCGCTCCATGTCCTCGCGGGTGATGCCCCACTTCTCGGCGATCATCTCGGCGCCCTTGAACTGGGAGACCTCGCCGGTGCCGTAGCGCGAATCCCAGCCCTTCGCGCCGATGAACGAGGACTCGAAGCCGTACGGCTTGCCCGCGAGCATGGCGGCGCCGATCGGGATGGCGCTCATGTTCTGCACGCCGCCCGCCACGATGACCTCGGCGGTGCCGCTCATGATGGCCTGCGCGCCGAAGTTGATCGCCTGCTGGCTGGAACCGCACTGCCGGTCGACGGTGACGCCGGGCACCTCTTCGGGGTACCCCGCGACCAGCCACATGGTGCGGCCGATGTTGCCCGCCTGCGGGCCGAGGTTGTCGACGCAGCCGACGATGACGTCGTCGACGATCGCCGGGTCGATGCCGGTGCGCTCGACGAGACCACGCAGCGCGGCCGCGCCGAGATCGGCGGAGTGCACCTCGGCCAGCGCGCCACCACGCTTGCCGACCGCGGTACGCACCGCATCGATCACATAGGCCTCCCGCAGCGGGGTATAGGGGCGGCGCTCGGCGGATGCGGTCATGATGGAACTCCTATTTCGCGGTGCTCCCGGGCACGGTCAGCCCGTCGAGCACGATGGTGAGATATTGCTGAGCAAGGCTTTGCACGGTGATCGGGCCACCGGGGGTGTACCAGCGCACCGCGACCCACACGGTGTCGCGCAGGAAGCGGAACGCCAGTTCGACGTCGAGTTCGGGCCGGAAGCTGCCGTCGGCGACGCCGGCGGTGAGCACCCGGTGCCACAGGTCGCGGAACTCGGTGTTGAAGTCGCGGATGTAGGCGAAACGCTCCACATCGCGCAGGTTCTTGGCCTCGGCCTGGTAGATGGCGACCGCGGCGTGGTGCCGGTCGAAGGCCTCGTAGGAGGCGATCACCAAGGCTTCCAGGGTCTCTCGCGAGCTCAGTCCGGCGGCCGCGATCTCGCGGTAGCGGCCGAACAGGTCGTCGAGGAAGCCGCGCAGGATCTCGTCGACCATCGACTCCTTGGAGTCGAAATGGTGGTAGAGGCTGCCGGAGAGGATGCCCGCCGAGTCGGCGATGTCCCGCACCGTGGTGGCGCGCAGTCCACGCTCGGCGAACAGGTTCGCGGCGAGGTCGAGGAGCTCGGTGCGGCGAGAACGTTTCACGGTGTCGGATGCGGTCACAACGTCATCCTACAACCAAGCATTTGCTTGGTTTCCGGAAACTCCGCGCTCGGGGGCCGCCCATCATGCGCGCTGACTGCTCACCGAGACCACCTCGCCGGTCAGGTACGAGGTGTAGTCGCTGGCCAGCATGGCGATCGTCGCCGCGACCTCCCACGGCTCGGCGGCGCGGCCGAAGGCTTCCCGCTCGCTCAGGGCGTCGAGCAGCTCGGTCGAACTGACCTTGTCCAGGAACGGATGCCGCGCGATGCTCGGCGCGACGGCGTTGATCCGCACCCCGAACTCGGCGGCCTCCACCGCACTGCACCTGGTCAGCGCCATCACGCCGGCCTTGGCGGCAGCGTAGTGCGCCTGGCCGTGCTGCGCGCGCCAGCCGAGCACGCTGGCGTTGTTGACGATCACGCCACCGTGGCCCGCCGAGCGGAAGTACCCGAGCGCGGCGCGGGTGCAGCGGAAGGTGCCGGTCAGGGTGATGTCGAGGACCTGGTCCCACTGCTCGTCGGTCATGTCGACGACCGGCGTCTCACCGCCGAGGCCCGCGTTGTTGACCATGACGTCGATCCGGCCGAGTTCGGCGGCGGCGTCGGTGAGCAGCTGGTTCACCTGCGCGGTGTCGCGGACATCGCACACCACGGCGCCGACCTTGCGCTCGGGGAACTCCTTGGCGAGCAGCTCGGCGGTCTCGGTGAGCCTGCGCTCGTGCCAGTCGGAGACGACGACGTCAGCACCCTCCTCCAGGAGCCTGCGCGCGGTGGCGGAGCCGATGCCGGTGCCCGCCGCGGCGGTGATGACGGCCTTACGGCCGGTCAGCAGGCCGTGGCCGGGGATGGACGGCGGCGGGACGGAGAGCGGACCGGTCACGGGCGGGCCTCCCGCGGCAGGCCGAGCACACGCTCGGCGATGATGTTGCGCTGCACTTCGTTCGAACCTCCATAGATCGTGTCGGCGCGGCTGAACAGGTACAGCCGCTGCCATGCGGTCATGTCGTCGGGACCGAGGACCAGCCCGGCGGCGCCCTGCACCGCCATGGCGAGTTCGCCGAGTCCGCGATGCCAGTTGCCCCACAACAGCTTCGAGACCGACGCGCCACCGGCGTCGTCGACGTCCTCGCTCATGGTGCGCAGCGCGTGCGCGCGCAGGACCCGCAGGCCGACCCAGGCGTTGTCGATGCGCTCGGCGATCAGCGGGTCGTCGGCCGCGCCGGTCCGCCGGGCCAGGGCCTCGATGTCGGCGAGTTCGCGGGCGAAGCGGATCTGCTGACCGAGCGTGGAGATGCCGCGCTCGAAGGTCAACGTGCCCATGGCGATGCGCCAGCCGTCGCCCGGTTCGCCGACGACCAGGTCGGCCTCGGTGACGGCGTCGTCGAAGAACACCTCGTTGAATTCGGAGGTGCCGGTGAGCTGTTCGATCGGGCGCACCTCGATGCCCGGCTGATTCATCGGCACCAGCAGATAGGACAGGCCCTTGTGCCTGCTCGACCCCTTCTCGGTGCGCGCGATGACGAAGCACCAGTCGGCGACGTGCGCGAGCGAGGTCCAGATCTTCTGGCCGTTGATCACCCACCGGTCGCCGTCCAGGCGCGCGGTGGTGCTCACCGCGGCCAGGTCGGAGCCGGCGCCCGGTTCGGAGTAGCCCTGACACCACAGCTCGCCGACCGAGCGCACGCCCGGCAGGAACCGCTTCTTCTGTTCCTCGGTACCGAAGGCCAGCAGCGTCGGGCCGAGCAGTTCCTCGCCCACGTGCGAGACCCGCGCGGGCGCGTCGGCCTTCGCGTACTCCTCGTGGAAGATGACCTGCTGGCGCACGCTGGCGCCGCGGCCGCCCCATTCGACCGGCCAGCCGAGGCAGGTCCAGCCCGCCGCGGCGAGGTGCCGGTCCCAGGCCAGCCGCTCTTCGAAGAACTCGTGCTCGCGCCCCGGCCCGCCGGTGCCGCGCAGGTCACGGAACTCTCCGGCCAGGTTTTCGGCCAGCCAGTCGCGTATTTCCGCGCAAAACTCCGCGTCGGAGGTCGCGGTATCGGAATCTGAGGTCTGGATCACGCCCACCTCGGTAGGATAACCTACCAAGCACTTGCTTTGTTAGCCGATTGGTGAGGACCCCGTGACAACCCCTGCACAGACCACCCCGCAGGCACTGCGAGACGTCGCCGCGGCGCATCCGCACGAGCCGGCCCTGATCGACGGCGCGACCCGCCTGACCTGGTCCGACCTGCTCGACCAGGTCCGGATCGCCGCCCGCGCCCTGATCGCCCGCGGTATCGACCGCGGCGACCGGGTCGCGATGTGGGCGCCCAATACCCACCACTGGGTGGTCGCGGCGCTGGCCGCGCACTCCGTCGGCGCCGCGCTGGTGCCGCTCAACACCCGCTATGTCGCCGCCGAGGCGGCCGACGTGCTGGTCCGGGTGAACGCGAAGGCGCTGTTCGTCGCCGGGCCGTTCCTCGGCCGCGATCGCGCCGCCGAACTGCGCGCGGCCGCCCCGGACCTCGAGATCGGCACCGTCGTGGTGATCCCGGTCGAGGGCGAGTCCGCCACCGACGACGCGTCGCTGAGCTGGCCGGCGCTGCTGGAACTGGCCGAGACCGTGTCCGCCGAGGCGGGCGAGGAGCGGGCCGACGCCGTCTCCCCCGACGACATCTCCGACATCCTGTTCACCTCCGGAACCACCGGTCGCAGCAAGGGCACGCTCGTCGCGCATCGGCAGGCACTGGGCGTGGTGCGCGGCTGGGTCGAGTGCTCGACGCTGCGCACCGGCGACCGCTACCTGATGATCCCGCCGTTCTTCCACAACTTCGGCTACAAGGCGGGCATCCTCGCGTGCCTGGTCACCGGGGCCACGATCGTGCCGCAGGCCACCTTCGACGTGCCCGCCGCGCTCGCGCTGATCGAGTCCGAGCGGATCACCGTGCTGACCGGCCCGCCGACGATCTACCAGACCATCCTCGAGCATCCCCAGCGCGGCGAGCGCGATCTGTCCTCGCTGCGGGTGGCGGTCACCGGCGCGGCGACGGTGCCGGTGGTGCTGATCGAGCGGATGCGCGAGGACCTCGACTTCGAGGTGGTCATCACCGCCTACGGGCTGTCCGAGTCGGCCGGTTTCGGCACGATGTGCCGACCCGAGGACGACGCGGCCACCATCGCCAACACCTGCGGTGGCCCGATCGCCGACTTCGAGCTGCGCCTGTCCGAGGCCGGTGAGGTGCTGCTGCGCGGCCCCAACGTGATGCTCGGCTACCTCGACGACCCCGAGGCCACCGCCGAGGCCATCGACGCCGACGGCTGGCTGCACACCGGCGACATCGGCGTCGTCGACGAGCGCGGCTACCTGAAGATCACCGACCGGCTCAAGGACATGTACATCACCGGCGGGTTCAACGTGTATCCCGCCGAGATCGAGCAGACCCTGGCCCGGCTCGACGGTGTCGCCGAATCGGCGGTCATCGGGGTGCCGGACGAGCGGATGGGCGAGGTCGGCAAGGCCGTCGTCGTCCGCAAGGCCGGCTCGACGCTGACCGCGGACGAGGTGATCGCCTTCGCCGCGTCCACCCTGGCCAATTTCAAAGTGCCCCGGCTCGTGGAGTTCCGCGACCAGCTGCCCTACAGCGCGGCGGGCAAGGTGCTCAAGCGTGAGCTACGTGAGGAGAAGTCGTGAGTCCCGAAACCGACGCCGAGGTCGTCACCTATGAGGTGCGCGGATCGGTCGCCGTCGTCACCATGAACCGGCCCGAGTTCCGCAACGCGCAGAACTCGAAGATGACCTACGCCCTCGACGCCGCGTTCGTGCGGGCCGTCGAGGACCCCGAGGTCAAGGTGATCGTGCTGGCGGGCAACGGGAAACACTTCAGCGCGGGCCACGACATCGGCACCCCGGGCCGCGACCACGACGTGCACTACGAGAACAAGGCCGCGCTGTGGTGGGACCATCTGGACCGCGCGGGCGGCGATCAGCGCTTCGCCCGCGAGTCCGAGGTGTACCTGGGCATGTGCCGGCGCTGGCGCGAGATCCCCAAGCCGACCGTCGCGATGGTGCAGGGCGCCTGCATCGCGGGCGGGCTGATGCTGGCCTGGGTGTGCGACCTGATCGTCTGCTCCGAGGACGCCTTCTTCTCCGATCCCGTTGTCCGCATGGGTATTCCGGGTGTGGAGTACTTCGCGCATCCGTGGGTGATGGGTCCGCGCGCGGCCAAGGAGTTCCTCTTCACCGGTGACCGGTTCGACGCCGCCCAGGCCAAGGAGTGGGGCATGGTCAACCGGGTCGTGCCGCGCGCGGACCTCGAATCCGAGGTGATGGCGCTGGCCGAGAAGATCTCCGCCATGCCGCAGTTCGGGCTCGCGCTCACCAAGAAGGCCGTCAACCAGGCCGAAGACCTGATGGGCATGCGCTCCGGCATGGACTCGGTCTTCGGGCTGCACCATTTCGCACACGCGCACAACGCCGAAGTCGGCGCCGATTCGCTCGGCGGGATGACCGCCCGCTCGATGAAGGGCGCCGCGACCGAACAGAACGGGACGAAATAAGTGGACCTCGAGATCGACCCGGCAGTCCGGGAGTTCCAGCTGGAAGTGCGCGAGTTCCTCGCCGCCAACGTCCCCAGCGAACCGCTGCCGTCCATGGACACCGCGGCGGGCTTCGAAGCCCATCGCGCCTGGGAGGCCACGCTGGCCGAGGCCCGCCTCTCGGCGGTGTCGTGGCCCACCGAGTACGGCGGCCGCGACGCCTCCATCCTCGAGTGGGTGCTGTTCGAGCAGGAGTACTACGCGGCGGGTGCGCCGGGGCGCGTCGCCCAGAACGGCATCTTCCTGCTCGCCCCGACCCTGTTCGAGCACGGTACCGCCGAGCAGCTGGCCCGGATCCTGCCGCGGATGGCGCGCGGTGACGACATCTGGGCCCAGGCCTGGTCCGAGCCCGAATCGGGCAGCGACCTGGCGAGCCTGCGCTCGACCGCGCGCCGCACCGAGGGCGGCTGGATCCTCAACGGCCAGAAGACCTGGAGCTCGCGCGCCACCTACGCCGACTGGGCCTTCGGCCTGTTCCGCAGCGACCCCGAGGCGCAGCGTCATCACGGCCTGACCTACGTGATGTTCCCGCTCTCGGCCGACGGCGTGAGCGTTCGGCCGATCCCGCAGCTCGACGGCGAGCCCGGCTTCGCCGAGATCTTCCTCGACGACGTCTTCGTCCCCGACCGCGACGTGATCGGCGCCCCGAACGAGGGCTGGCGGGTCGCGATGGCGACCTCGAGCAACGAGCGCGGCCTGTCGCTGCGCAGCCCCGGCCGGTTCAGCGCGACCGCGCAGCGGCTGATCGACCTGTGGACCGAGACGACCGAACCCAGCGACACCGCCGCGCGCAATGCCGTGGTGGACGCCTGGATCGGCAGCGAGGCCTACCGGCTGCACACCTTCGGCACCGTCACCCGGCTGACCGACGGCGGCCAGCTCGGCGCCGAGTCCTCGATCACCAAGGTGTATTGGTCCGAACTCGACATCGCCATGCACCAGACGGCGCTCGACCTGCTCGGCCCCGCCGCCGAGCTGACCGGCACGTGGACCGACGGCTACCTGTTCTCGCTGTCGGGCCCGATCTACGCCGGCACCAACGAGATCCAGCGCAACATCATCGCCGAGCGCATCCTGGGCCTGCCGCGGGAGAGCAAGCGATGAACCGCCCGACCTCGGGTCCGCCCGCCCGGCCGCTGGGCGCGCCGAATACCCACCGCCGCCCGGTCGCGTACCGGGCAGCCACCCGTTCGACCACAGGAGTTCCGCGATGAAGTTCGCACTCGCCACCGAACAGCTGGACTTCGCCGCCGAACTGCGCAAGGTCCTCGACGCCGCGCAGGTACCGGCCGCGACCCGCGCCTGGGCGGCGGGCGACCCCGCCAAGGGCACCGCGCTGCTGCGACAGGTCGCCGAGATGGGTGCCTTCGGCCTGATCGTCGACGAGCAGTACGACGGCGCCGAAGCCACTCCCGTTGACCTCGTCGTCGCACTCGTCGAGCTGGGCCGGGCCGCGGCGCCGGGCCCGGTGATCGAATCGGCCGCGGTGATTCCGGCACTGCTGCAGCGTCTCCCGGACGCCGAGCCGGCGCGGCGCTGGCTGCCCGCGCTCGCCGGCGGCGCGCTGCTCGGCACCGTCAGCTTCGGCGGCACGCACCGCGGCATCACCCTCGATGCCGATGTCGCCGATCTGGTGCTGGTCGCGGACGGCGCGCGGCTGTCGGTCGGCCGCCGCACCGCCTCGGTCGGTCCGCTCGCCTCGATCGACCCGGCTCGCAAGCTGGTCGCCGTCGAGGCCGAGGAGACCGTGGCCGACGACGTCGCGGACGCGATCGGCTACGCCTTCGACCTCGGCGTCCTCGCCTGTGCCGCCCAGCTGCTCGGCGCGGGCCGCGCGCTGCTCGACCAGACCACCACCTATGCCAAGCAGCGCAAGCAGTTCGGTCGCGCGATCGGCGAATTCCAGGCCGTGAAGCAGCAGCTCGCCGATGTCCTGATCGCCCTGGATCTGGCGGAGCCGCTGCTCTACCGCGCCGCGCTCACGCTGGACTCCGACGATCGCGCGCGCGACGTGTCGGCAGCCCTCGTGGCCTGCGGCGATGCCGCTCACCGCGCCTCCCGCGCCGGTCTGCAGGTGCACGGCGCGATCGGCTACACCGCCGAATGCGACCTGTCGCTGTGGATCACCAAGGTGGCGGCGCTGCGCACCGCCTGGGGCACCGCCGATTTCCACCGCGGCCGCATCGCGGAGGCGCTGCGCGCGGCCGAACCCGCGGCGGTCTGAGGCGAGCGGATGCCACTCCCCGTACCCACCGACGCGGTGACCATCACCGACTCTGCCGAGGAACCCCATGTCATCGAATGAACTACTCGAATTCCGCACCTCCGTCCGCGCGCTGCTGGCCAAGCACGCCACGCCCGCCGCGGTGCGCGCGGCCATGGACACCGACCTCGGGTACGACCCGAAGCTGTGGACCATGCTGTGCGAGCAGGTCGGCGTCGCCGCGCTCGCGGTGCCCGAGGAATGGGGTGGCGCGGGCGCCGGACTGGTCGAATCGCTGATGGTGGTGGGCGAACTGGGCCGGACCCTGGCCGGGGTGCCGATGCTCGGTTCCGCCGTGCTCGGCGTGCAGGCGATCCTGCTCGCGGGCGACGAGCAGGCCTGCGCCCGGCTGCTGCCGGACCTGGCCGACGGTTCCCGCACCGCCGCGCTGTGCTGGGCCGACGCCGCGGGCTGGGACTCCTCGGGTGTCGACGCGAGCGACGGAAAGCTCAACGGCGCGG
This sequence comes from Nocardia sp. No.11, assembly GCF_038752175.1. NCBI lineage: Bacteria > Bacillati > Actinomycetota > Actinomycetes > Mycobacteriales > Nocardiaceae > Nocardia > Nocardia sp. No.11. The sequence goes on from NZ_JBCGFB010000067.1 coordinate 18,588, forward strand.
CGCATTACGTGCTGCACGGCGCCCAGGCCGACCTGCTGCTCGTGCTCACCGAGGACGGCCTGTTCGAGACGGCGGCCGACGCTCCCGGCGTCGTCGTCGCCCCGACGCCTGCCCTCGATCCGACCCGCAAGCTGGCCGTGATCGCCTTCACCGACACCCCGGCGACGCGGATCGGCACGGCCGACCCGGCGGCCCTGCGCGCCCGTCTGCGCGAGATCGCCTGGGCCGCGCTCGCCGCCGAGCAGGTCGGCGCGGCCAGGCACTGCCTGGAGATGACGGTGGCCTACACCGCCTCGCGCGTGCAGTTCGGCAGGCCGATCGGCAGTTTCCAGGCACTCAAGCACCGGATGGCCGATATGTACGTGCTGGTGGAGTCGGGGGGGGGGGGGGGGCGGGGGGCCCCNTACACCGCCTCGCGCGTGCAGTTCGGCAGGCCGATCGGCAGTTTCCAGGCACTCAAGCACCGGATGGCCGATATGTACGTGCTGGTGGAGTCGGCCGAGTCGACTGCGCTGGCCGCCGCCCAGGCGGTGGCCGAGCACAGCGACTCGGCCGCCGAGGACGTCTACGTCGCCCGCAAGCACTGCACCGAGACGTTCACGCACGTGGCCGCCGAGACGATCCAGCTGCACGGCGGCATCGCCATCACCTGGGAGCACGACGCCCACCTGTACTTCAAGCGGGCCCACGCCACCGCCGAGCTCTTCGGCACCGGCCGTCGCCCGGTCGCGGCCGCCTGACCGCACCCATCGAAAGCCCTGGTCGCAGCCCCGCGACCAGGGCTTTCGGCATGTTGTGCGAGATGTCACCGTCCCGGAGCGCGGATCGCTGGATTTAGATAGTTAGCTTATGCAATAATATTCTTCGTGCAGCCCCCAGAGCAGCCCTCCCCGGACGACATCGTGGTCGACCTGTTGGTCACTGCCGGACGGCTCACCCGGCTCGCCGGGGCGATCAGCGACGACGATCTGCCCCGCGCGGTCCTGCGTGCCCTCGCCGTGCTCGACGAACACGGCGGCCTGCGGGTCAGCGACTTCGCCCGGATCGATCGATGTTCCCAACCGGCGGCAACGGCGCTGATCGGTCGGCTCGTCGCCGACGGCTTCGCCTCCCGCACCAGGGACCCGCAGGACTCCAGGGCGGTTCTCATCGAACTGACCCCGGCGGGCCGGAACCGCCTCGTCGAGGCCAGGCGTGCCTTCGCGGCCGCCATGGCGCCCGGACTGGCCGACTTCGATCTCGATCGCCTGATCCGGCTCGACACCGACATGAACGACCTGCTGACAGCCCTGCGTGCGGTTGCCCGCGGTCATCAGTGATGCAACCAGGAGCGCCAGTGAGCCTTTCCCCGTTGACTCGCGCCGACGATACCGCCGCCGCCGCAACCACCTCCTCCGCCGGACAACCCAAGGCCGTCTGGGCCGTCGCCTTCGCGAGCGTGATCGCGTTCATGGGCATCGGCCTGGTCGACCCCATCCTCAAGCCGATCGGCGAACAGCTGCACGCGAGCCCGTCGCAGGTCTCGCTGCTGTTCACCAGCTACATGGCCGTCACCGGCGTCGCCATGCTGATCACCGGAGTCGTCTCCAGCCGCTTCGGCGCCAAGAAGACGCTGCTGTCGGGCCTGGCGATCATCGTGGTGTTCGCCGCGCTGGCGGGCATGTCGAGCACGATCGGCGAGATCATCGGCTTCCGCGCGGGCTGGGGTCTGGGCAACGCGCTGTTCATCGCGACGGCGCTGGCCACCATCGTCGGCGCGGCCACCGGCGGCGTCGCCAAGGCGATCATCCTCTACGAGGCCGCGCTCGGCGTCGGCATCGCGACCGGCCCGCTGCTGGGCGGCCTGCTCGGCGGCATCAGCTGGCGCGGACCGTTCTTCGGCGTCTCGGTGCTGATGGCCGTGGCCTTCATCGCGATCGTCGTGCTGCTGCCCGAGATGCCCAAGCCGGCCGAGCCGACCTCGATCAGCGCGCCGTTCAAGGCGCTGCGGCACAAGGGTCTGTTGACCGTGAGCATCACCGCGCTGCTCTACAACTTCGGCTTCTTCACCCTGCTCGCCTACACCCCGTTCCCGCTGGACATGGGCACCTACGCGATCGGCTTCATCTTCTGCGGCTGGGGCATCTTGCTGGCGCTGGCCTCGGTGTTCCTCGCGCCGAAACTGCAGGCGCGCTTCGGCACCCTGCCGATGATGGCGCTGTCGCTGGCGCTGTTCGCCGCCGACCTGGCCGTGATGGGCATGTTCACCGAGCACAAGGCCGTGCTGATCGTCGGCGTCGTCATCGCCGGCCTGTTCCTCGGCGTGAACAACACGCTGATCACCGAGGCCGTGATGATCTCCGCCCCGGTCGAGCGCTCCACCGCCTCGGCGGCCTACAGCTTCGTCCGGTTCGCCGGTGGCGCCGCGGCGCCGTGGGTGGCGGGCAAGCTCGGCGAGCACAGCGTCTCGCTGCCGTTCTGGCTCGGCGCCGCCTGCACCGCCGCCGCCGTCGCGGCGCTGTTCGTCGGCCGCAACGCCCTGGCTCACATCGACGACCACGACCCGGCGCCGCACAGCGTCGAGGAAGCACAGGCCATCACCGTCGGCGATTGAGTCATTGGAGCGCTGGCGCGCTCGAGGTCGACGGCGTCGGCCTGGCCCGCCTCGGGGTCGGGCGGGCGCGGCTGGGAATCGAGCGGCGGCGCGGTCGCGGCGTAGCGTCGAGCACATGAGCGACGACAAGCGCGGGCGCGTCCGGGTCGAGCAGGCGCACAAGCGCGTGCGGGCTTATCTCGACGGCAGACTGGTAGCCGACACGCTGCGGCCCCTCTTGGTCTGGGAGATCCCCTACTACCCGACCTACTACGTCCCGCTGACCGATGTCAGAGCGGATCTGGCACCGAACGGGATCGACGAACACTCCCCCAGCCGTGGCGAAGGCACCGGCTACGACGTGGCCTGCGGCGGCCTGCGCGCCGACGGAGCAGCGCTGCGCTACCTCGACTCACCGCTGCCGGACCTGAAAGACGCTGTCCGCCTCGACTTCGCGAGGTTCGACTGGTTCGAGGAGGACGAACCGATCTTCGTCCACCCCCGTGACCCGTATTCCCGGGTCGACATCCTGGGCAGTTCGCGCAATGTACGGGTGGAGATCGACGGCGTCACCGTCGCCGACTCGTCCTCGCCGCGCATCCTCTTCGAAACCGGCTTGCCCGCACGGTACTACCTGCCGCTACCCGATGTCCGGATGGATCTGCTGACCCCCTCCGACACGCACACCAGCTGCCCGTACAAGGGCACGGCCGACTACTGGCACGTCGATGTCGACGGCACCGAGCACCGCGACATCGTGTGGATCTATCGCACGCCGCTGCCGGAGAGCCAGAAGATCGCCGGCTTGGCGTGCTTCTACAACGAGAAGGTCGACATCTACCTCGACGGCGTCCGCCAGGACCGCCCGCACTCCCCGTTCAGCTGATCATTCGGGGATCTCGAGCACGCCCTCGTCGACCGCCCACTTGATGGACTTCTCCAGCGACGGGCACGATTCCGGCCTGCCCGGCCGCGCGCCGTGCGCGCTGAGCTGGGCGAAGACCGGGCAGTGCGTGTCCGGTCGTTCGGTCCACTGCACCGAGGTCTGGTGCGCGCTGGACTTGCGCACCAGAACCTCGGACTGGCAGGCCTGACACCGCAACGGTGTCAGGCCCTCGTCCAGATAGTGCTGCTTGTCGACCGTGGTCTGGGCCCGTACCGCGGCCTGCCGCACGGGCTGATCGGCGAAGTCGGGTGCCTTGGCCCAGGTCGGTGACATGGTTACACGCCCGCTTCGGCTTCTGCCTCGGCCTTGCGGCGCAGGTTCTCCGCCACCTCGGCCTCCCAGGCCTGGTTGGCCTTGGTGGTGTCGACCTCGAACTCGAAGCGCTGGGTCATCTTGTCGGTGACCTCGGCGATGTCGACGTAGAACTGCTCGTACCAGCGGCGCAGCTGGTAGACCGGGCCGTCTTCCTCGCACAGCAGCGGGTTCTCGACCTTGGACTTGTGCTTCCAGATCTCGACGTCCTGCAGGAAGCCGTCGCCGAAGAACTCCGTCATCGAGGCCGCCAGCTTCTCGGCGGTCGCGTCGTCGATGCCCTTGGGCTTCTCGACGGTCAGGCCGTACTGGAGCACGAACTCGTCCTGGCTGACCGGGTAGTGGCAGTTGATCAGCACGACCTTGATCTCGTACCCGCCGTAGATGTTGACCAGCGGATTGATCATGTAGGACGGGCCGAAGTAGGACGCCTCCGACTTCAGCAGCGTCTCACCGCCGTACTTGGCCGCCATGCCGATATCCGGCCTGCCCTTGGTCTCCAGGAACTGTGTCGCCACATGACCCTCGAAGACGTTCTTGAAGTACGTCGGGAAGGCATAGTGGATGTAGAAGAAGTGCGCCATATCCACGACGTTGTCGATGATCTCGCGGCAGTTGGAGCCCTCGATGCGCATCGTGTTCCACGTCCACGGCGTCCAGCCGCCGTCATGATCCTCGCTGGGGTTGCCCTCCGTATCGGTGTAGGGGCCCTCGATGTGCGGGATCGTGACCTCGGCGGGCGGCTCGTTGCCCTCGTGGTCGTGCCAGATGAACAGCTGGCCGTTGCGCTCGAGCGTCGTCCACTTCCTGGTGCGGGCCAGCGGCGGAACGCGGCGCGCGTAGGGAATCGACGTGCACTTGCCACTGGCGCCCCAGCGCCAGTCGTGGAACGGGCAGGCGATGTCGTCGCCCTTGACCGTGCCCATGCTCAGATCGCCGCCCATATGCCTGCAGTAGGCGTCGAGCACCCGGATCTCGTCGTTGGTGTCGGTCCACACCACGAGCTTGGTCCCGAAGATCTCGATCGCGTGCGGCTTGCCGTCGCGGAAGGTCTTCGCGAGGCCGACACAGTGCCAGCCGCGCGCAAACCTGGTCGGCGTGGTGCCGACATCGAGTTCCCTCACCTTGGGGTTGACTGCCATCCCGAACCCTCCTTCTTCACTAGAACACGTTACAAAACGAGGGCGCTTCACGCCAGCTATCCAGCGAAGTTCGCTCCGAGCCCCTGTTATATCCGAGGTAGGGCGATCTTCTCGACAGAAATGAGAACCTGTTCTAATCTCAGAGTCGAACAAGAACCGGTTGTCGATCCGACAAGGCAGGAGCGGGCTCCGAAATGACGCAAGAAGTGACCGAACGGGTCGAGGCACTGCTGCCGACACTGCGTGAACGTGCGCAGGAGGCCGAGGACCTGCGCCGCATTCCCGATGAATCCATGAAGGCGCTGCAGGAGACCGGTTTCTTCCGGCTGCTCCAGCCCAAGCAGTGGGGCGGCCACGCCGCCGACCCGGTCGTCTTCTACGACACCGTGCGCAAGATCGCCAGCGCCTGCGGGTCCACCGGCTGGGTGGCCGGCATCATCGGCGTGCACAACTGGCACCTCGCGCTGTTCGACCAGCAGGCCCAGCAGGACGTCTGGGGCGAGGACACCGACGTGCGGATCTCGTCCTCCTACGCCCCGATGGGCGCGGGCCAGGCGGTCGACGGCGGCTACATCGTGCGCGGCTCGTGGGCTTGGTCCTCGGGTTCCGATCACGCCACCTGGGCGGTCCTCGGCGGTCCGGTGATCAAGAACGGCAAGCCGGTCGACTTCGGCAGCTTCCTGATCCCGCGCTCGGACTACCGCATCGATGACGTCTGGAACGTCGTCGGCCTGCGCGGCACCGGCTCCAACACCGTGGTCGTCGAGGACGTCTTCGTCCCGTCGCACCGCTTCCTGAGCTTCCGCGCGATGAGCGAGGGCCGCGCGCCCGGCCTCGAGCAGAACACCGACGCCGTGTTCAAGATGCCGTGGGGCACCATCCACCCCACCACCATCTCCACGCCGATCGTCGGCATGGGCTACGGCGCCTACGAGGCACACGTCGAGCACCAGGGCAAGCGCGTGCGCGCGGCCTTCGCCGGCGAGAACGCCAAGGACGACCCGTTCGCCAAGGTGCGCGTCGCCGAGGCGGCCAGCGACATCGACGCCGCGTGGCGTCAGCTCTCGGGCAATGTCGCCGAGGAGTACGCGCTGCTGCAGGCGGGCCAGGAAGTCCCGTTCGATCTGCGCGTGCGCGCGCGCCGCGACCAGGTCCGCGCGACCGGCCGGGTGATCGCCTCGATCGACAAGCTCTTCGAGTCCTCGGGCGCCACCGCCCTGGCCAACGGCACGCCGCTGCAGCGCTTCTGGCGCGACGCGCACGCCGGCCGGGTGCACGCGGCCAACGATCCCGAGCGCGCCTACGTCATGTACGGCACGCACGAGTTCGGCCTGCCCGTCACCGACGCCATGGTGTAGCCGATGACCCAGACCGCTGAAATCACCTACGAATCGACCTCCCGCTACGCGCAAGTCACCCCCGAGCTGAAGCTGCACTACCACGAGGCGGGCGTCGGCAACGGCCCCACGATCGTGCTGCTGCACGGCGGCGGGCCCGGCGCCTCGGCGTGGTCGAACTTCGCCCGCAACATCCCGGTGCTGGCCGAGAACTTCCACGTGATCGCGCTCGACCAGCCCGGTTTCGGCAAGTCCGACAAGCCGGTCGACCATCCGCAGTATTTCGTGCACGCGTCCACCGCGCTGCTCGCCCTGCTGGATCACCTGCAGATCACCGAGCGGGTGCACCTGCTGGGCAACTCGCTCGGCGGCGGCACCTCGGTGCGCTTCGCCCTGGACAACCCCAAGCGCGCGGGCAAGCTCGTGCTGATGGGCCCCGGCGGGCTGAGCACCAACCTGTTCGCGCCCGACCCGACCGAGGGCGTCAAGCTGCTCTCGGCGTTCAGCTACGCGCCGACCAGGGAGAACCTGGAGAAGTTCCTGCGGATCATGGTCTTCGACCAGTCGCTGATCACCGAGGAACTGATCGACGAGCGGTTCGCCCTGGCGAGCACGCCCGAATCGCTGGCCGCGGTCCGCGCGATGGGCAAGTCCTTCGCCGGCGCCGACTTCGAGAAGGGCATGCTCTGGCGGGACGCGTACAAGCTGCGTCAGCCGGTGCTGCTCATCTGGGGCCGCGAGGACCGGGTGAACCCGCTCGACGGCGCGCTGGTGGCCACCAAGGTCATCCCGCGCGTGCAGCTGCACGTGTTCGGCGGCTGTGGCCACTGGGCGCAGCTGGAGAAGTTCGACGAATTCAACCGGCTCACGGTCGATTTCCTCGAGGAGAAGCAATGAGTATTCGTGCCCTGGGCTACATGCGCATCGAGGCCACCGACATGGCGGCCTGGCGCGAGTACGGCCTCAAGGTGCTCGGCATGATGGAGGGCACCGGGCTGAATCCCGACGCTCTCTATCTGCGCATGGACGATTTCGCCGCGCGACTGGTGATCGTCCCCGGTGAACAGGACCGGCTGCTGGTCTCGGGCTGGGAGGTCACCGACGCTCCCGGCCTGCAGCAGCTGCGCGAGACCCTGGCCAAGGCCGGCGTCGCCTACACCGAAGGCACCAAGGAAGAGCTCGGTGAGCGTCGCGTCGAGGGCATGATCCGGTTCCAGGACCCGTCCGGGAACACCCTCGAGGCCTTCCACGGCGCGCAGTACCTGGGCCGCCGCTTCGTGAGCCCCTATGGCCACAAGTTCGTCACCGCCGAGCAGGGCTTGGGCCACGTTGTGCTGACCTGCACCGACGACGCCGCGGCGCAGGCGTTCTACCAGGACGTCCTCGGCTTCCGGCTGCGCGACTCGATGCGGCTGCCGCCGCAGATGGTCGGTCGTCCCGCCGACGGCGACCCGGCCTGGCTGCGCTTCTACGGCTGCAACCCGCGCCACCACGCGCTGGCGTTCCTGCCGTTGCCGAACCCGACCGGCATCGTGCACCTCATGGTCGAGGTGGAGAACTCCGACGACGTCGGCCTCTGCCTGGACCGCGCCCTGCGCAAGAAGGTCAAGATGTCGGCCACCCTCGGCCGCCACATCAACGACAAGATGCTGTCCTTCTACATGAAGACGCCCGGCGGATTCGATATCGAATTCGGCTGTGAGGGACTCGAAGTCGACGACGACGACTGGATCGCCCGCGAATCCACCGCGGTCAGCCTGTGGGGTCACGACTTCACCGTCGGATTCAAGCAGCAATAGGAATGGCGGCGAGGGACATGACCGAACAGACACCGGCGATCGACGGCCGGCAATTTCGTAATGTGCTGGGGCAGTTCTGCACCGGCATCACCGTGATCACCGCGCTCGATCCGGCGGGTGAGCCGATCGGCTTCGCCTGCCAGTCCTTCGCCGCCCTGTCCCTCGACCCGCCCCTGGTGCTGTTCTGCCCCACCAAGGGGTCGCGCTCCTGGGCGGCGATCGAGGCGGCGGGCAAGTTCTGTGTGAACGTGCTCGCCGAGGCACAGCAGCCGACCTGCGCGCGGTTCGGTTCGCGCGAGACCGACAAGTTCGCCGGAGTCGCCTGGCACACCTCCGAATTGGGTGTGCCCGTGCTCGACGATTCGCTGGCCACCATCGAGTGCACGGTCGACTCGGTCGTCGACGGTGGTGACCACTACATCGTCATCGGCCGGGTGCGGGCGCTCGCGGAGTCGGAGACCACCAACGGTCGTCCGCTGCTGTTCTACCGCGGTCAGTACACCGGCATCGAGCCGGACAAGACCACGCCCGCGCCCTGGCGCGCGGACCTGGATCACTTCCTCACGACCACCAGCCTCGACACCTGGCTGTGAGTCCCGCGGGTGCGGCCGCCCACACGATGCGCGGCCGCACCCGTTTCCGTCGTTTTTAAGTGCTCATTCGGTGAGCACTTTGAGCCGGATGATGGTTCGTATGACCATCGACTACATCACCTGTGCCGCAGCGAGCGACTGGGATTCGTGGCTGGCCACCCATCACGACACCGCCGGTGAGGTCTGGGTGCGGATCGCCAAGAAGGGCGCCCCCGAACCCTCGGTGACCATCACCGAGACCCTCGACGGCGCGCTCTGCTACGGCTGGATCGACAGTCATCGGCGCGGCCTCGATGCCCACCACTACCTGCAGCGTTACTCCCCGCGCCGGGCCCGCAGCCCGTGGTCGCAGGTCAACGTGGCCAAGGCCGAGGCCCTCATCGCGGCGGGCCGGATGCGGCCCGCCGGGTTCGCGGCGATCGAGGAAGCCGTCGCCGACGGCCGCTGGGCCGGGGCGTACGAGCGCCAGCGCACCGCCGACACCCCCACCGACCTGCTCGCCGCACTCGCCGACGCGCCCGCGGCGCGAGCCGCCTACGCTGCCCTCGGCCGCTCCGACCAGTACCGGCTGTTCCTGCCGATCCTCAAGGCGACCACCCCCACCGAACGCGCCACGCGGGTCGCCCGGGCCGTCAACGCCTTGTAGCCCGACGCGGGTCGCCAAGATTGTCAACGCCTCGTAGCCCGACGCGAGTAGCCAAGGTAGTCAACGGCTTGTAGCGCAACACGACCGCAGATACGCACCTAGAACCACCAGCGCGCACAGTCCCCCACACCAAGCACTCAGCACACACGGTCCCCCACACCAAGCACCACCAGCGCGCACAGTCCCCCACACCGAGCACTCAGCACACACGGTCCCCCACACCAAGCAACACCACCGCGCACAGTCCGCCACACCAAGCACTCAGCGCCGAGGTTGAACCGTCCACCGCGCAGAGCAAGCGGTGTGCGGGCCCCGGCCGTCAGACCTCTTTGACCAATACCGCGCGGGTGTAGAGCAGCGAGAACCCTCGGCCCTGCGCGTTTCGTTGCGACATAGAACCGGGCTGGGTGGTGATCACCGCGAGGTCGCACCCCGCTGCCACCGCCTCGTTCAGGCGCGCCGACAGGAGCGCGGTCTGCACACCGTGCCTGCGATGCGCGGGTAGAGTCGCGGCGCCCGCGAGCGCCGCGACGCCACCGCCGGTGCGCATGCTGGCGCCCCCGGCGGGCACGCCGTCCCGGTAGGCGACGTAGCGACGGGTGTCGTCGATAGCGGCCATATCCCGCATCACCGCGGCGATCGCCTCGCGCGGAAACTCCTCGTGGGAGGAGACACCTTCGTCGTCCGGATGCGCGAATCCGTCGACCACGACGTCGAGCCAGAGATCGAAGCCGTCCTCGTCACGGCGCACCTCCACCCGCTCGGACCCCGCCCAGCTACGCCCGGCCAACTCCATCCCGAGCACATTCTCGAACGACATCAACCGATACCCCCGCCCGGTCAACTCCGCCGCGATCCGCGGATCCCCCAGATGCGCCAGCTCCACCTGCACCGGCACCCCCACCGCCGCGTACGCGGCCTCCACCGTCTCCCACTCCCCCACCGAAGGCACCCCACCGAACCCGACCCCCACCACTTTGTTCAGCGGCGACCCCACCTCCGCGAAACACGCGGCCCCACCGGCGAACTCCCGCACGAACCCACCACCACCCGGCACCCGCCCCAGCTCCACGCGAGCCGCCCCGACAATGGCATCGGCCTCCAACCGCTCGACTCGCGCCGCCATCTCGACCCCACAGAACAAGGTCCCCGCAGTTTCACCCATGACTCACTTATATCGCCCTTGTCCAGCGACTTTCGCGAACACAAAGGGAGCCGTGTGACGCATGCGGTGTCCCGCGTACTTCCTTCGCCGACGACATCGACCGCGTGATCGCCGAGGCGACCGCTTCCGCGGAGATCATCCACACCCACCCCGACGGAATCGCGGGAGCGACCGCAGCCACCTTCTCGTCCACCGAAGAATGACTTGACCACGTCATCGAGCACACCCCGGACGGCACCGTCCGCCGAGGGATTCGATCCGCCGCGACCCTCCTGACCAGAACCGACCCCCACCTCGCAGCCGCCGAACCCGGCAACGGCGCACAGACATCGGCCGCCGACACCGTCCCCTTCCGCCTCTGGCCAGCAGCCACCCGCGGCGCCACGAACACCACCTGCGCCATTGTCGGCGGCATCCTCGCCACCCGACCACCCCCACCCTGAACCAAGATCACCACGCCGTGGCGGCGGGCTGTTCTCGACCGATGCCGCCACCACCGCGTGGTGATCGACTGTCCAGACGAGCGCCGCCGGCGGTGAGGGCCGCGTGGATGCGGTCGAGGATGATGTGGGGGCGGCGGTAGAGGAGATTCGCGCTTACTCGGATGATTCGCCAGCCGTGTTCGGCGAGGATCGCGGAGCGGTCGATGTCTTTCGTGCGCTGGGACGGGTCGGTCCAGTGGTGGGCGCCGTCGTATTCGACGGCGACCCGCCATCGACGCCAGCCCATGTCCAGGCGGGCGAGGAATTCGCCACCGCTGTCGCGAACCACGATCTGGGTGCTCGGCGCCGGGAGACCGCTTTGGACGATCAACAATCTGGTGAGTGACTCCGGGGGCGACTCGGCGCCCGGGTCGACCAGCGGCATAACCCTGCGCACCTGCGCACACCCGCGCTCACCCCTGTGTTCGGCGGCGAGCGCGATAACGGCGTCCGGGTCGAGTTTCGTTGCCCGGCACAGGGCGTCGAGTACCGGAACCGCACTGCGCGTGGAGAGCCGACGCGCGAGGTCGAACGCCGTTCGTTTCGGAGTCGTCACCGGGAACCCGTCGACAACGCATTGCTCGTGCTCAACTATCCGAGCTTGGCGAGTCCTGATCCACTCCGGCGGCCGGCGATAGGTCGGCACCGCGATCTCGGCAGGAAGCTCCGCCCCGATCCACTTGCTTCCGGACATCGCGGCAGCCGAAAACCCGACAAGCACACCGGCCCCTTTGGTCCAATGCGCCGCCGCCTTGGCTCGCCCCACCGCATCGAGCCGATACCCCCGCCGAACATAGACGTCGTGCGCCACCCGATCGAAGTCGTGCCGCAATTCCCACCGCGTCACCACCCCCGCAGCAACCGCCCACGACCCGACAAAAGCCCCCTCGAACACCCCCATAACCAGCCATGATCCCCCACCACACCGACAAACAACCGACCCCACACCCGAACAGTTGATCACCACGCTCTAGTGGCGGGCCGCTCTCGACCGATACTCACACCACAGCGTGGTGATCAATCGTCCAACGCTCTAGCGGGTGGGGCGCCGGGGGATTCGGCCGTTGCCGTCGCCGGTGGGGGTTCGTTGTTGGGATGCTCGACGAGCGAATTGCCATGCGGCGGCGGAGGTCGAGGAAGCCGAGAAGGTCTGGTTCGAGCTCCCAGATCACGCGCAGCATCCAGTGCTGTCCGCGCAGGTCGATCGCGGCTCAGGCGACGCGGGGACGCACCTGGACTACGAGGTCGGCGTCGAGGGCTCGAGCGAGGCGCTCGAGTACGGGCAGGCTGGGGACCGTTCCGCCTGCTTCGAAGCGGGCGACCGCGGACTGCGTCATGCCGGCCGCGTCCGCCAGGACGGACTGGCTCCAGCCGCGGTCTTCCCGCATACCCCGGATGGTTCGCCCGAGCTCGAAGGCGAGCCGCGCGGCGTCGTACGCCTCGGCTGCGCCGGGCTCCTTCAGGCGCTGATCCCGCAGGTCAGCCCACTCACTACGCTCCGTCATCGTTGCCCTCCTCCAGAACATGCCGCTCGGCATCGCAACGCCGCATTGCACCGCGCGCCCGAGCTACCTCACGTCGCTCAACCATCCGTGTCTTGACGAAGACCGTCAGCAAGACGATTCTGCGCCCCGACGCGATCCAGTACGTCACCCGCACCGCGTCCGATCCCAGATAGAAACGCAACTCCCGGAGTTTCCGGTCGAGCTGTCTCGTATACGGTTCGCCCAGCAACGGTCCGGCGTCCTGCAGCAAGTCGATGTAGAACGCGGCGTGAGCGAACATGTCGGCCGGAAGCTTCTCCAACCATTCACGCACCTCAGGTTCCAGTTCAACGCTACCCCAACCCATAGCGTTGATGCTATATCCAGGGGGAAGACAGTCATGCGGAAATGGAATATCCGACGGGAGGGGCACACGGTGTCCGGGCGCCGGCGGATCCGGTTGACCGGAAACGCTGAACGGCGTGACCCGGGGGTCGGGTCACGCCGTCAGGGGGGTGTGGGGTCAGGCGGAAGCGGTGGCTTCGCGCTGGAGTTCCAGGGCGATGTCGATGAGCTGGTC
>NZ_JBCGFB010000068.1:0-31044 GCF_038752175.1 Nocardia sp. No.11
GCCAGGCGCCCCGGGTGGCGGCCGCGAACGCGGCGCGCGGGGACAGCCCGTGGCCGGGCGTGCGGTGATGGACCGCCGCGCGCACCTGCTCCCACGGATTCAGCGTCGTGACCGGAGCGTCCGAGCCGATCGCCAGGGAGATGCCCGCCGCGGCCATCGCCGCGAAGGGGTTCAGCGTCGCGGCACGCTCGGCACCCAGCCGGGTGGCGTACATCCCGTCCGGTCCGCCCCACGCGGCGTCGAAACCCGGCTGCACGGACAGGATCACGCCCAGTGCCGCCAGCTGCTCGATCGCCGCGGCGTCGGTCATCTCGGCGTGTTCGACCCGGTGTCCGCGCGCGGCGAGCGCCGGTCCGCCGAGTTCGGCGGCGACCGTGGCGAATCCGGCGACCACGAGATCCATCGCGGCGTCACCGATGGCATGGAAGCCCGCCTGCACACCGGCCTCGGTGCAGGCGCGGATGTGCGCGGTGATCGTCTCGGCGTCGAGGAAGTTCTTGCCGCACCCGGTCGCGTCGGCGTAGTGCTCCCGCAGCAGCGCGGTGTGCGAGCCCAGCGAACCGTCCACGAACAGATCGCCGCCGAGCGCGGCGACCCCCAGTTCGTCGATCAGGGCGCGAGCCTGCGCCGCGTCACGCACCGCCTCGCCCCAGTACGCGCGCACCTCGACACCGTGCTCGAAGGCCAGCAGCTCGCGCACGTCCTCGCGGCCCGAGATGTCCGGGCCCGCGCATTCGTGCACGGCGACGATGCCGTGCGCGGCGGCGGCGTCGAGGGCGGCGGTGCGAGCCCGATCACGGTGCGCGCGACCGAGTTCCGCGAGGGCGACCGCGCGCACCCGATGGTGGGCGTCGGCGCGCACCGGCTCGCCGCGACGGTAGCCGTCGCCGAGATCGCCCGCCGCGTCGAGCAGCGCCGAGGAGGCCACGGCCGAGTGCGCGTCGACCCGGGCCAGGTACACGAGCCTGCCCGCGCCCGCGGCCTCGTCGAGTTCGGCGACCGTGGGCGGGCGCTGTTCGGGCCAGGCGGTGTCGTCCCAGCCCTCGCCGATGATCACGCCGTCGGGCTGGGCGATCGCGTACGCGCGCAGCGCGGCGAGCAACTCGCCCAGCGACGCGGTGCCGCTGACGTCGAGTCCGGCCAGCTGCAGGCCCAGCGCGGTGACGTGCACGTGCGGGTCGACGAACGCTGGCGCGACGAAGGCGCCGTCGAGCTCGACGATCTCCGCGTCGGGGTGCATCGCCCGGCCGGGCGCTTCGGCCCCCAGCCACACCACGGTGCCGTCGGTGACCGCCATCGCGGTCGCGTCCGGGGAGCTGGAACTGTAGAAACGACCGCCGATCAGCAACTGGGTACTCACGGTGTCCCAGTCTGCCGTATCGGCGAATCGTCAGGTCGGCAGGGACAGGACCGCGCGGACGTCGGCGTCGCACAGCCCCGCTGGAGTGTGTCCGCCCGCTTCGACGGCGATGAGTTCGAGTCGCCACGCGGCGACCGTGAAATCCGACATGGACTGTCCGGCAGCGGCACTCACCCTACGCACCGCGTCGGCCAGTTCCGCGCTCACCGTGACGGTGATCTGCTCGGTGGCCATCGGCACACTGTAGACCCTTCCCAGGCCGGGCGGGAATACTCGGCTCAGGCGGACCCGAGCGCGCGCGGCCCGGCGGAGTGCCCGTCGTCGTACCACTGCCCGACGACGACCCCGTCGACCACATCGCCGCTGTCGGCATCGACCACCATTCCGCGATACGGCGACGGCGCGAACGACGGCAGCGGACCGAAGCGCCGCGTCCCGAGCTTCTCCAGCACCGGCCGGATCAGCGCCCTGGTCGGCGGGAACAGCGCGAGCAGGCCGACGAGTCCGGTGACCAGGCCGGGCACGAACAGCAGCACCGAGCCGGTGGCCACCAGCAGCCCGTCCGCGACCGCGCTCTCGGCGGTGACCTCGCCGCGCGCGGCCCGGCGGAACCGGTCGAACACGCGCCTGCCCTGGGCGCCCAGCAGCAGCAAGCCGACACCGGACACCGCGATCAGCGCCAGCAGAGCCCAGCCGGCGCCGATCAGCTGGGCCAGGCCGACGAACGCGGCGATCTCGACGACGAGGTAGAGCACGAACAGCACGGCGGTCATGGCGATCCTTTCGGACGATCTACCCCCTCAACGCACGAGCGTCCGATTTTTCTCCCGGCCGCCTCAGCCACCCGGCCGCACGAGACCGGTCTCATAGGCCAGCACCACGGCCTGCACCCGGTCGCGCAGCCCGAGTTTGGTCAGCACGCGGCCCACGTGCGTCTTCACCGTGGCCTCCGACAGGAACAATGCCCCGGCGATCTCGGCGTTGGAGCGGCCCGCGGCGATCTGTTCGAGTACCTCGCGTTCGCGGGCGGTGAGCACGTCGAGTACACCCGGGTCGCGCAGTCCCGCCGGGTCCTCGGCGACGAGCCGGTCGAGCAGGCGTTTGGTGACCTTCGGGGAGACCACCGCGTCGCCCGCAGCGACACTGCGGATGGCGGAGATGAGGTCTTCGGGCGGGGTGTCCTTGAGCAGGAAGCCGCTCGCGCCGGCGCGCAGCGCGCCGAGGGCGTGTTCGTCGAGATCGAAGGTGGTCATCACGAGCACGCGGATGCCCTCGCCCGCGGCGACGATCCGGCCGGTGGCGGTGACCCCGTCGACGACCGGCATCCGCACGTCCATCAGGACCACGTCGGGCCGCAGCTCCCCCGCGCGCCGCACGGCCTCGTCGCCGTTGCCCGCCTCGCCGACGACCTCGATGTCCGGGTGCGCGCCGAGCACCATCTTCAGGCCCATCCGCATGAGTTCCTGATCGTCCACCACGAGCACGCTGATCGGCATTTCCCAACCATAGCGGGCGGATCAGTCGCCTTCGGCGCGCAGCGGGAGGGTGGCGAGGACCCGCCAGCGACCGTCGGCGGTCCGGCCCGCGGACAGGGTGCCGCCGAGCACCGCGACCCGTTCGCGCATGCCGACCAGGCCCATGCCCCCGCCCGGGATCTCGGTGGACGGCGCGTGCACGGGCAGGCCGCCGCTGTCGGTCACCTCGACCAGGATGTCGTCCTCGCGGCGCTGCACCCGCACGGTCGCCTTCGGGCTCGCCCCGGCGTGGCGCAGGGTGTTGGTGAGCGATTCCTGGACGATGCGGTGCACGCCCAGGCTGACCTCGGGGGTGATGTCGTCGAGTTCGCCGGTCAGTTCGAGATCGACGGCCAGACCGGCGTCGCGCATCAGCTCGGCCAGTTTCGCGATGCCCGCGCTGCCGTGCTGGGGCAGCAGTTCCGGCGCGTGCTCGGTGCGCAGCAGCGCCACGGTGCGGCGCAGTTCGCGCAGCGCGTCGCGGCCGGTGCCCGCGATGGTCGCGAGCGCGCGTTCGGCGGTGTCGGGGTCGTGGCGCAGGGCGTACTTCGCGCCGTCGGCCTGCACGATGATGACGCTCACCGCGTGCGCGACCACGTCGTGCAGTTCCCGGGCGATGCGGGTGCGTTCGGCGGCCACGGCCTCGTGGGCGCGGCGTTCCTTGTCGTAGTCGGCGACGGCGAGCCGGGCCGCGACCTCGGCGTCGTAGGCGTGGCGGGCGCCGTTGAACTCGGCCAGCGTCCAGCACAGCGCGTAGATCACACCGACGAGCGCCAGATCGCCGCCCTTGGGCTCGCGCAGGACCAGGACCGACAGGGCCAGGTCGGTCGCGAGGCAGCCGAGGTAGATGAGCCCGTCCCGCCTGCCGACATAGGCGACGAGGGTGTAGAGCAGCACACCGAGCCCGATCAGCGCGACGTGTCCGGAGGTGTCGTCGCCCGTCAGATATCCGACCAGGGTGCACAGCACCGAGAGCACGAACATCACCGCCGCCATCGCCCGCGGATAGACCCGGCGCAGGATCAGCGGCAACGGCAGGATCAGCGAAAAGACCAGGTAGGCGACCTTGTGGTGCTCGTCGCCGACGCCGCGCGCGTCGAGCACCCTGAGAAACAGCGCGAGGACGGAGTCGGCGACGATGGGTCGGCCGCGAAGCCACAAGCTGAACCGGCGCACCGGCCCAGCCTAATGGCCGGGTGCGGCCGGACCCGGTTGGCTTTCCGGGCGTGATCTTGATTGCCTGGTCCGGTGCAACTAGGAGACTGGACGGTCCTGCTGGTGGCCGGGGCCGCGGCGGGATGGGTCGACGCGGTGGTCGGCGGCGGCGGATTGATCATCCTGCCGACGCTGTTCCTGGTCGCGCCCGGCATCGCCCCGCAGACGGCGCTCGGCACCAACAAGCTGGCCGCGTTCTCCGGCACGGCGACCGCGGTGATCACCTTCGCGCGCCGGGTGCCGATGCAGTGGAAGGTGCTGATTCCGGGTGCGGTGATCGCCGCGATCACCGCGGCCTGCGGCGCGGCGGCGGTCTCGCTGATCGACCGCGAGCTGTTCATTCCCCTGGTCATGGTGGTGCTGCTCGGGGTGGCGCTGTTCGTCACGCTGCGACCTTCGATCGGCATGACCATGGCGACCCATCCGCCGACGCGCCGCAAGGTGATCCTGGTGGTGGCGCTGGCCGCCAGCCTGATCGGCCTCTACGACGGCCTGCTCGGGCCGGGCACCGGTACGTTCCTGATCATCACCTTCGCGACGCTGCTCGGCACCGAGTTCGTGCGGGCCGCGGCCATGGCGAAGGTGATCAACTGCGGATCGAATCTCGGCGCGCTGCTGTTCCTCGGTGCGACCGGGCACATCCTGTGGGGCCTCGGCGCGGGCATGGCGGTCGCGAATGTCGCGGGCGCGCTGGTCGGTTCGCGGATGGCGCTGGCCAAGGGCGCCGGTTTCGTGCGGATCGTACTGCTGGTCGTGGTCGTGGTGATGGTGATCCGGCTGGGCTGGCAGCAGTTCGGTTAGCGCGCCGGCTCGACCGGGGCAGAGGCGGCCAGCCACGGCTGCAGCACCCGCGAGGTGGTCTCGTGGATCTTGCGATGTAGTCGTTCGCCGTCGTCGATGCCGTGCTGGGGCTGCTGGAACAGCACCGTCAGCGCCCCCGAGACCGCGCCGACGACCGCACCGACCAGCGCCGCCGCGCCGACCTCGTCGAGCTCGTGCGGGAAGGCGCTGTGCAACTGGCGGGCGATCTCGCGCTGCGCGACGAGCTGAGCGTGCGCGGCCCGGCCGCTCACCGCGGGCACGGTGCGCGAGACCTGCGCGCGCAGCGCCGCGACCCGGGAGTTCAGATCGTCGGCGAGATGCTCGGCGGGGTTGTCGCCCGCGGCGCGCAGCGCGCGCAGCAACACCTCGACGGGTCGCTCCCCCGGCCGCCGGGTGGCGATCGCCGCGACGGCGGCGCGCACCCGTTCGTCGGGTTCGGGGAAGAGCAGTTCTTCCTTGCTCGCGAAGTAGTTGAAGAAGGTCCGGGTGCCGACCTCGGCCTCGGCCGCGATGTCGGCCACGGTCGTTTCCTCATAGCCTCTGGCCTCGAACAATCCGACGGCGGCCATAAGGATCGCACGACGGGTTCGTTCCCTTTTTCGATCGCGGAGGGCGGATGGCGGCACGGCGGGCACCCTACGGCATCGAGGGCCGTCGCGGCGGGAGGACCGGAATCAGCGCGTCATGGTTGTGACTGCCGGAACCGGGGTTTCGCGCACCCTGACACGAAAGGTGCCCTGGCAGTGGCGGCAATCCCGGGCACGGCTCCCGCCTGTCGGTGCCACCGGCTAGCGTAGGCCGGGTGACTACCGCGACTTCCGGAGAAGTGGACGAGGAGTTCCGCGCACTCGGCTTGCGCGCGCTGGCCGAGGCCGCGCTGTCGGCGGCCCGGGCGGCCGGTGCCGAGCATGCCGATCTGCGGGTGCAGCGACTGGTGACCCAGTCCATCCGCTTGCGCGACGGGCGGGTCGAGGCCGTCACCGACTCGACCGAACTCGGCCTGGCCGTACGCGTGATCGTCGACGGCACCTGGGGTTTCGCTTCCCACGCCGCGCTCACCCCCGACACCGCCGCCGAGGTGGCCCGGCGGGCGGTCACCGTCGCGACCACGCTGCGTTCGCTCAACCGGGAGCGGGTGGAACTCGCCGACGAGCCGCGCTACGCGGACGTGTCGTGGGTGTCGGCCTACGACCTCGACCCGTTCACGGTGCCGACGGCCGACAAAGTGGCACTGCTGCAGGACTATTCGGAGCGCCTCTCGGCCGCCGACGGCGTCGATCACGTGACCGCGTCGGTGCTGCAGGTCAAGGAGCAGGTCTTCTACGCCGACACGGCGGGCTCGTCGATCACCCAGCAGCGGGTGCGGCTGCATCCGCAGCTCGAGGCGATCACCGTCGACGCCGCCGCCGGGGTCTTCGAGACCATGCGCACCCTCGCCGCGCCCGCGGGCCGCGGCTGGGAATACGTCACCGGTGCCGACGGAACCTGGGACTGGGCGGGCGAACTCGCGCGAATCCCGGAGTGGCTCGCCGAGAAGGTGAAGGCGCCCAGCGTCGCCGCCGGTCCCACCGACCTCGTCATCGACCCGACCAACCTGTGGCTGACCATTCACGAGTCCATCGGCCACGCCACCGAGTACGACCGGGCCATCGGCTACGAATCCGCCTACGCGGGTACCTCGTTCGCCACCCCGGACAAGCTCGGCACGCTGCGCTACGGCACCCCGATCATGCACGTCACCGGAGACCGCACCCAGGTCAACGGCCTGGCCACGGTCGGCTACGACGACGACGGCGTGGCGGGCCAGCAGTGGGATCTGGTGCGTGGCGGCGTCCTGGTCGGCTACCAGCTCGACCGGGTGTTCGCCCCGCGCCTCGGCCTGGACCGGTCCAACGGCTGCTCCTACGCCGATTCGCCGCACCACGTGCCGATCCAGCGGATGGCGAACGTCTCGCTGCAGCCGGATCCGGAGCGCGACACGACGACCGCGGAGTTGATCTCGCGGGTCTCCGACGGTATCTACATCGTCGGCGACAAGTCGTGGTCGATCGACATGCAGCGCTACAACTTCCAGTTCACCGGGCAGCGGTTCTTCCGGATTCGCAACGGGGAGCTGGCCGGCCAGCTGCGCGATGTCGCCTACCAGGCGACGACCACCGATTTCTGGGGTGCGATGGAGGCGGTCGGCGGGCCGAGCACCTGGCAGCTCGGCGGCGCGTTCAACTGCGGCAAGGCCCAGCCCGGTCAGGTGGCGGCCGTGAGCCATGGCTGCCCGTCGGTGCTGGTGCGCGGGGTCAACATTCTCAATACCCGGACGGAGGGTGGCCAGTGAGTGCATCGGGTGTGTTCCCCGCGGGCGCGGTGGTCGAGCGCGCGCTGGCTGCGTCGAAGGCCGACGAGGCGATCGTGATCGTCACCGACGCGCACGAGGCGTCGCTGCGCTGGGCGGGCAACTCGATGACCACCAACGGGTCGTCGGTGTCACGCGACTGGGCGGTGATCTCGGTGTTCCGGGACGGCCCGAACGCCGCCCGCGTCGGCAGCATCAGCTCCACCAGTGTCGATCCGGCCGAGATCGAGGCCGTGGTGCGCGCCAGCGAGGAGGCCGCTCGCACGGCGACCCCGGCCCGCGACGCGATGCCGCTGCTCGAACCCACGGTCGACGACACCGCCACGTGGGACCACGCGCCCGGCGCCACCGAGATCGACGTGTTCGCCGGTCTCGCCCGCGACCTGTCAACCGGTTTCGACGGTACCGACCGGCTCTACGGTTTCGCCCATCACCAGCTGCACACCACCTGGCTGGGCACCTCCACCGGCATCCGCCGCCGGTTCAGCCAGCCCACCGGCTCGGTCGAGATCAACGGAAAGCGCGGCGAGGGCGCCGATCTGGCCAGCGCCTGGGTGGGTGTCGGCACCGCCGACTTCACCGATGTCGACACGCCCGGCCTGCTGGCCGAGCTGTCGCGGCGGCTGGACTGGTCGGCCACCCGCGTCGACCTGCCCGCGGGCCGCTACGAGACGCTGCTGCCGCCGTCGGCGGTGGCCGACCTGATGATCTACCTCGCCTGGACGATGGAGGGCCGCGGCGCGCACGAGGGCCACACCGCGTTCTCCCGCGCGGGCGGCACCCGGATCGGTGAGCGGCTCAGCGACATTCCGCTGACCCTCTACTCCGACCCGAACGCGAGCGGCCTGGAATACCGCCCCTTCGTGGCGACCCCGTCGTCGTCGGAGTCGCTGTCGGTGTTCGACAACGGCCTGTCCGCCCAGCGCGTCGACTGGATCGGCGCCGGCGTCATCGAATCACTGGTCTACCCTCGGGCCACCGCCGCCGAATTCTCCGCTCCCGCCACCGTTCCCGGCGAGAACTTGCTTCTCACCGGCGGCTCCGACGCCTCCCTCGACGACATGATCGCCCGCACCGAACGCGGCCTCCTGCTGACCTGCCTCTGGTACATCCGCGAGGTCGACCCGGCCACTCTCCTGCTCACCGGCCTCACCCGCGACGGCGTCTACCTCGTCGAAGACGGCCGGGTCACGGCCGCCGTCAACAACTTCCGCTTCAACGAGAGCCCCCTGGACCTGCTGCGGCGCATCACCGAAGCCGGCGCCACCGAGATCACCCTCCCCCGCGAATGGAAGGACTGGTTCACCCGCACCGCCATGCCGCCCCTGCGCATCCCCGACTTCCACATGTCCTCGGTGAGCCAGGCGACCTGATCGCTCCCTCGTTGGCCGCCTGCCAATTCTGCTGTCGGTCAACGGTTCTCGAGACTTCGCCGGGTCCGCCGGAAAGCGGGAACCACCAGCCGGCAAACGGCTAGAGTGTCGTCGTCGACGGCGGATGCCGGGGGGCGCGGCGAGGGGAAACGGGTTGGACGCGGGGAATCACCAAGGCAACTTCGGTGAAGACTATGTGCGTGTGCTCGCCTCTGCCGCTGGGCTGGTGTGGTCGCAGGACAACACCGACCTGGACGGCGTGGATCTGAGTCTCAAGATGCCGGGGCGGACGCCGGTCGGCTTCTCGCCGCGGATCGAAGTCCAGGTCAAAACGATCGCCAAGCCCGCAGTTCGGCACGGGATCCTCAACTACGACCGCCTCGACCGTCGCAAGTACGACAAACTGGCAGGCACCGAGTTCCAGGTGCCGCGCTACCTGTTCGTCGTCCATGTTCCTACCCGCACCGAGGGCTACACCGACCTCAGCACCGCAGGCCTGCTGCTGCGCCACATCGGGTACTACCTGTCGCTGCGCGACCATCCCCCGTTGTCCGCCGACGATCCGCGGGGTCATATCCGGGTGAAGATTCCGGTGAGCAATGTCCTCACGGTGACGAGCCTGCGCGCGCTCGTCCTCGACACCCCTGTCCCGACGAGCGGTAGGTGACCCGATGATCCGGCCCGCTCCTCCCGTCACCGACGTCGTCGACTACCTGCGCGACCATGGCTGGACCGTCACCGGCCGGTGGCGTGCCGCGCAGGTCTGGAGCCGCGGCGAGTACGACGTGCTGGTCCCGCCGTCGGACACCCTGGCCGACACCGCGATCCGGCTGCGCGAACTGATCCGCTGCGTCGCCGAAGCCGAGGGCCTGCCGGAACGCACGATCTTGCGCGATATCACCGAACCGGACCTCGACATCGTCACCTACCGCCGAGCCGACGACACGGACCCGACTGTGCCACTGTCGGACGGTGCGCGGGCGGTGACCGCGCTGCGCGATCTCGTCACTCAGAGCGCCTTCGCGGAGGTGACCGACGCACCGTGGCGCACGCCGGATGCGATTCCGACGCATGTGCGCTGGCTACTACGGGACACCCGGCTCACCCCGTGTACCGGCCCGTTCGGATTCGAGGTCGCGATCCCCGCCGATCACGAACGTTCCCTCGGCCGCCGCACTGCGGCCCGGCTGCTGCGCACCGCCGCGGTCGTCGGGACCGCCGCACGCTCGGAGAACAGATTCGCCGTCGCGGAGTTACTCCGGCACGACCTGAGCGAAGCAGCGGGCGGCGCGCTCGCGGACCTGGCCGGCGAGGACGACGACGCGGCTTTTGCCCTGGATTTCCGCTGGTCACGATCGGCGCCGCGCCCCGACGAGTCGGTGGCATTTCCCGCCGGGATCGGCCCGGCCCTCCGGGAGGGCTTCGCCGCCGCCGAGCGCGAACCGTTGGTCGGTGCCCCCGTCGATCCGCTGCCGCTGATCGCGGCGCAGCCACCCGCCGAGGAGGGTGCCGTCGAAGGCCCCGTCATCGGTCTGTCCGACGACGAGCACGGCGACCGCTGGGTGGTCCGGATACGCGGCGTCCTCCGGACCGACGGCATGACAGCCGGACGCACCCGCGCGATCACCGTCCGGCTGGCCGACGAACGGGACTATCACGCCGCTCTCGCCGCGCATCGGGGCGGACAGCTCGTCCGTGCGCGTGGCGTGGTCGTCGACACCGGCCGCACTCGCGAGATCACCGCCGCAGCGCGGGGATTCACCGTGCTCGACCCACCTCCGACCCTCCAGTGAAGGACACCGAACACCGATGACCGACGACCGATTGACCGCGACCCAGCGCTTCGTCCTGCTGGTGCTGATGGCCGAGGCGCGCGAACTCACCAACGCCGAACTCTCGGCCGTCGCTGGTATCAAACTCGACGGCAAGCCGCGCCAGCAGCTCAACGATCTCGGACTGGTCGACAGCACCCGGGTCGGCCGCGCCTACGTGCACGAATTGACCGATCGTGGCGCGGTATGGTGCGCGCAGGAGCTCACCGCAGCTCGTCCGGCGCTCCGGCGGAGCGGGTGGCACCCTCTACGCCGTGCTCGCAGGCCTGCGCCGACATCTCGACGAGTCGGGCAACACCCTCGCTGAGGTGTTCCGGCCGAATGTCACCGGTCAGGTGGAGTCCGCTTACACCGAGTTGTCGCGAGGCAAAGGCACACCGGTGCGACTGGCGAGCCTGCGCGATCGGCTCGACGGGATGCCGGCAGACGAGTTCGACCGGGCACTGGCACTGCTCTCTCGCCGTGAAGGCGTGCACGTCCGGTCCGAAGCCGACCAGAAGACGCTCACCGCCGAGGACGCCGATGCCGCCGTCGTCCTGGCGGGCACGGCCCGACATCTGCTCACGATCGAGGAGCCACGATGAACGACGAGCACCACCACGCGCTCGCCTCGATCCAGTTCAGCAGTGTCCTGAGTCCTGACGAGATATGGGGACCGCTCAACCATCACGTCGACGGCCTGCACCCACGGGCCGTCCAGGCGATCACCCGCGCGGTCGACAACGCAGTGCGCCGGTCGACCGGATCCCCGACCGGGCTGGTACTCAGCGGCGAGAAGGGCGTCGGCAAGACGCACATGTTGGGCTGGTTGCGTCAGCACGTGCACGAGCGCGGCGGCTGGTTCTTCATGCCGAAGCTCGTCGACGGCATGTCGTTCTGGGCAGGCGCGGTGCACGGCATCGTGAACCGGCTACTCGGGTCCGAAAGCGGACAGCTGCGCCCCATGCTCGACGCACTCGCCCACCGCGCCGGATGCGGGCCGGAACTGCGGATGCGCCTGTGCGGCTTGCTCGAGGTCAGCCGCGCCGATCTCGACACCTTCCTCGAACAGATCGCGGACCTCGACGAACAGGTCGCGGTCGACTGCGCGGATACCCTGCGGGCACTGGTGCTCTATCGCAGCCGCGGCCGCTCGCGGGATATCGGGCATGCGTACCTGGTCCTGGACGAGGGCATCGATCCGGACGAGGTGGACGCGTGGGGGTTCGGCCACGGCCACCGCGACCCGCAGCTGAAGTTCGGCGATCTGACCCGGCTGTTCGCCCTCACCGGACCGGTCGTGCTGGCGATCGATCAGATCGACACCGTGATCGCCCAATCCGCCGACACCGACGCGGATCTGCTGGCCAACCGGCTTGCCGACGCGCTGGTCAGGATGCGTGAGGAAACCACGCGCACGCTTATCGTGGTGGCCTGCATTCCGCGTTCATGGGAGCTGCTGGCGACTCGCTCGGTGAACTCGACGGCAGACCGATTCACGGTGCTCGAGTTGTCGACCGCCATGCCCGGCGCCACGGTCGCCGCGGCGATCGTCGAACGCCATCTCGGTGGTTTGTACGGCGAGATCGGTTTCGTGCCGCCCTATCCCACCTGGCCCGTGCTGCCGAGCGCGTTCGACCGCACCGAGGTCTTCGGGTTCACCCCGCGCCGGTTGTTGCAACGCGTGGAGGAGCACGTTCGCCAGTGCCTCGACGCCAATACAGCGACCGAAATGACCGAATTCGTCACGACCGCAGCCGATCCGGTCAGGCCGCCGAGCCTTCCCACGCCGAATGAACTCGCCGTCTTCGACGAACGCTTCGCCGAAGCCAGAGCTGCGGTCGACGTCGCGGCCCCACTGGATCCCGACCGCGAAGACGCCCTGATGTACCCGCTGCTGTACGCGGCACTGCGCAGCTATGTGCTCGAGCAGAACGGCCGAGGTGCTGCCCTGAATGTCGACACCGCGTCCGGTGTCACCTCCGCGTTGCATGCGCGCCTGCGCCGGACCATCGACGAGGCAACCGAAGACGAGGAGCATTGGAGTTTCCGCGCGATCGCCCACCCGCACCCGCGGGCGGTGCAGACCCGGCTGCGCTCCGCCGTGCTGGAGGCCGGGATCACGCCGGGAAGTACCCGACGACGTCTGGTCGTCTTGCGCAATACTCCGTTCTCCCGTGGTCCGGTGACGGTCGCGCAGCTTGCCGACCTGGAGGCCGCGCACGGCGTGGCGGTGCCGATTTCCGAAGACGATCTCCGAACATTCTCGGCGCTGGAATCAATGCTCGCAGACGGGCAGCCGGGCTTCCTGCCGTGGCTGCAACACCGACGGCCGGCAAGCAATTCGCCGCTGCTCACTCGGATCTTGCCGGGCGTCGGCGACAGCGGGCCGACCACGGCTGTCGCCGACCCACCCAGCGGCCCGACCGTCGGCGACCCGTTGCCACCGACGCCAGACGATTCAGCCCTCGGTGAATCGACGCCGGGCGATATCGACCCCGACGATCACGCAGTGGACCGTCCGGCGGACGGCGACCCTCCCGCCGGATCGGTCGACCGACCCGAGTTCCCGCGTGAATTGCCTCCCGCTGATGTGCCCGCTGTGTACCTGGGCCGAGACACACTCAGCAGCAGAGACTTCCGTATCCCCTTGCTCCTACTTCGCAAGCACACCGCGATCTTCGCGGGCTCCGGTTCCGGCAAGACCGTCTTGTTGCGCCGGCTCGTCGAAGAGGCCGCCCTGCACGGCGTGTCGTCGATCCTCATCGATACCAACAACGACCTGGCCCGGTTGGGCGATGCGTGGCCGTCGCCGCCGATCACCTGGGAGACGGGCGATCGCGACCGGGCACAGCGCTACCTGGACGACACCGACGTGGTGGTCTGGACGCCGCGCCGTGAAGCCGGGCGCCCACTCGCCCTGAACCCGCTTCCCGATTTCAGTGTGGTGCGTGAGGATCCGGACGAATTCCGCACCTCCATCGACGCTTCGGTCGCCGGACTCGTTCCGCGCGCCGGCCTCACGCCACGCAAGGAGGCGACCGGACGGGCGGTGCTCACCGAAGCGATGACACATTTCGCTCGCGGCAGTGGCAACGATCTGGGCGAATTCGTCACCTTGCTGGCAGCGCTGCCCGACGGGGTGAGCACGATCAGAAACGCGACAGCTCTGGCGGAGAGCATGGCCGAGGAACTCAAGGCCGCGATGATCAACGACCCGCTTTTCGGCGGAGTCGGCGAGCATCTCGATCCCGGCCTGCTGTTCACCCCGGCTGCGGGCAAGCGGGCCCGGGTGTCGGTGATCAGCTGCATCGGCCTCCCGACCGACGCCCAACGGCAGACGTTCGTCAATCAGTTGCAGCTGGCGCTGTTCGCGTGGATCAAGCGCAATCCGGCCGGCGATCGGCCGCTGGGTGGGCTACTGGTGCTCGACGAGGCGCAGACGTTCGTCCCGTCGCGCGGCACCACCGCATCGTCGGAGAGCACGCTCAAGCTCGCGACACAGGCCCGCAAGTACGGACTCGGCATGGTCTACGCGACACAGGCGCCCAAAGCCCTGCACAATCTCGTCACGGGTAACGCCGCGACGCAACTGATCGGCCTGCTCAACGCGTCGATCCAGATCCAGGCGGCCACCGAGCTCGCTCGGGCGAAAGGCGGTCGGGTGGAGGACATCTCGCGTCTGCCCGCAGGCCGGTTCTACGGCGCCACCGAAGGGACCGGGTTCGGGAAGATCCAGGTCCCGATGTGCCTGAGTCACCATCCGAACAGCGCGCTGACCGAAGACGAGATTCTGGAGCGAGCACGACGGTGACCTGACCATCCGCTACCCCCGCTCGACGGACAGGTGACCGACAGACGATCACCTGCCCGTCGGGCTCACACGCGTTCGAGGACGGCGGACGCGCCGATGCCGCCGGCGGCGCAGATGCCGAGCAGGGCGGTCTGTTTGCCGGTGCGGGCCAGTTCGTTGGCCATGGTGGTGACCATGCGGGCGCCGGTGGCGCCGAAGGGGTGGCCCAGGGAGATGGAGCCGCCGTGGACGTTGAGTTTGTCGATGTCCACGGTGCCGACCGGCTCGTCGCGGTCGAGACGCGACTTGGCCCAGTCGGGGCTTTCCAGCATGCGCAGGACCGAGAGGGTCTGGGCGGCGAAGGCCTCGTGGATGTCGACGAGGTCGATGTCGGCCAGGGTCATGCCCGCCTTGTCGAGGGCGCGTGGCATGGAGATCGCGGGGCCGATGAGGACCTGGTCGGCGGGGTCGACACTGACGAAACTCCAGGAGCGCAGGGCCGCCAGCGGGGTGAAGCCGAGGGCGCGGGCCTTCTCCTCGCTCATGAGCAGCACCGCAGAGGCGCCGTCGGTGAGCGGGCTGGCATTGCCCGCGGTGACCGTGCCGCCCTTGGCGAACACCGGCTGCAGTGTCGCGAGTTTGTCGACGCTGGTGTTCGCGCGGACCAGGCCGTCGGTCTCGATCCGCGTGCCCGACGGGGTGGTCACCGGGACCACTTCGTCGTCGAAGCGGCCCGAGGCGATGGCGGCCGCGGCGCGGTGGTGCGAGCGGGCGGCGAACTCGTCCTGGTCGGCGCGGGAGATGCCGTTGATCCTGGCCATCTTCTCGGCGGACTCGCCCATCACCTCGCCGGTGGTGCGCTCGGAGATCTTGGGCTGACGCGGCAGGATGTCGGTGAACGGCGCGAGCTGACGGACCACGTCGAGGTAGTCCTTGGGCTTCGGCTTGCCCAGCGCCACCGGCGCGACGGCGTGCACGACCTTCTGCGGAAGCTTGATCTCGGCATTGCTGGTGGAGTCGCTGCCACCGGCGATCATGATGTCGTACTCGCCGCGTTCGATGGCCGCGGCCGCCGAGGTGACCGCCTGCAGACCCGACGCGCACGCCCTGGTCACCGTGTAGCCCTCGCACCCGAAGTCCAGTTCCAGGTCGAGTGCCACTTCACGGGCGATGTTGGGCGCGTGGCTCGGCAGCACCACCCCGCCCCACACGATCGACTGGATCTCCCCCGGCGCGATCCCGGTGCGCTCGATCAGTCCGCGCACAGCGGCGCCGGCCAGGGCGATGCTGTCGAGGCGGGTGAAATCGGTGAACGCGCGCACGAACGGCGTGCGCGCGCCCGCGACGACGACGGCGCGGGTGCGTTTGTCGGCCATGTGAGTCCCTTCGGAGGTTCCGCTGAGCCCACGTTATCCGATACCCGGGGTACTGGGTACTGCTTCGGCCGATCTGTCAGGCGGGCGTGATCTCGATGCCGATGGTGCCAGCCTTGCCCCGGCGCAGGTTGCTGGCGAGGATGACCAGCGGGCCGGTCAGCCAGTACTTGCGGCGCAGCCAGGAGCGCACCTGCTCGGTCTCGGCGGCGTCGAGGATGCGGGCGGTGCCGGTGACGACGTCGCCGTGCGCCTTGCCGCGCGCGTCGCACGGCTGCAGGGTCACGTCGGGATTGCGGCGGATCCGCTTCACTTTCCAGCTGTCGGTGACGGTCCACACGAACAGTTTGTCCTCGCGGGCGACGGCCCACACGGCGGTGCCCACCGGGGTGCCGTCCTTGCGGAACGTGGTGAGGAGAACGAAGTTCGCGGTCTGCAGCTCGCCGAGGCGGTTGGTCATGCCCGCAGCCTAGTGACATCCGCCGCGCACGGCAGCGGCCACCGCGTTCCCCGTCATCGTCAACCGGCCGACGAGGATCGCCGCAGGTGCGGCCAGAGGGTACGCAACCGCGGTTCGCGCGCCGAGATCCGGACGCGGGACGGGGTGTGACACGCGGGTTCTCGTGTCGACGATCACGCCGCGCGGTGCGGTGCAGCCGCTACTCGCCCTCGCGGTGCGGCTGCGCACGCAGGGGCACGAGGTGCTGGTGTGCGCCCTGGCGAATGTCCTCCGATCCGGTGTGCCGCGCGGCTCGCCGCCGAGCGGCCGCTGAGCGCGGCCGACGAGTTATGGGCGGTTTCGCGCGACTGTTCCTAACCTCGGATCCGACCGACCCGTTCTCCGGAAGGATCCCGATGTCCGATACCGCCGTGCCGATGCTGTGGAGTGGCGATCTGCCGAGCACCTTGGCGTTCTATCAGGCGCTCGGTTACACCGTCACCTACGAACAGTCCAGGCCTTATGTCTATGGCGCGGTCGAAGGCCACGGGTGCGCACTGCATTTCGCGCCCGCGCCGCCCGGGGTCGAGCTGCCCACCGAACACGTGGGGGCGCTGGTGATGGTCGACGATGTCGCCGCCCGCCACGCCGACTTCACCACGGCGCTGCGGGCCCACTACGGCAAGATCCCCGCCAAGGGGGTGCCCCGGATCACCCGGTTCCGGCCGGGACAGTCCCGGTTCTCCCTCGTCGATCCTGTCGGGAACACCCTGCTGGTGATCCAGCGCGACGAGCCGATGGACGTCGAGTACGGCGGCTCGCGGGCGCTGACCGGGCTGGCCAGGGTCCTCGACAATGCCCGCATCCTGCGCGATTTCAAGAACGACGACAAGGCGGCCGCCCGGGTCCTGGAAACCGGTCTGCGCCGGTTCGCCACGGCCGCGTCGGCTCCCGAGCGGGCCCGCACCTTCGCCGCGCTGGCCGAGATCGCGGTCGCGACCGAGGAACCCGAACGGCTCGCGCACTGGCGGGCGGAGCTGGACGCCGTCGAGTTGACCACCGAGGAGCACGCGGCCCTGTCCGCCGACACCGCCGCCTCCGCGGTGCTCGCCACCTGGCTGACCACCACCGCACCCGGCCGCGGCGGGGCGGCGCGGCCGGGCGACGGTTAGGCTACGGCCATGGATCGACGCTCCGGGACGCGCTATATCCGTTGTCTGGCAACCGCACTCGCCGCAGTGGCGGTCACCGGGATCGGGCCGGTGGGACAGGCGCAGGCCGGGGCCGGATGCGGGGCCACGTGGCAGGTCGAGATCTTGGCCGCCGACCTCGGTGGCCTGGAGAACCTGGAGTACGACGGCGCGGGCGGCTTCTACGTCACCGGGATCGTGCGTGGCGAGCTGCGCCACGTCGACGCCGACGGCCGCGTCAGCACGCTGCTCACCGGGCTGGACAATCCCGCCGGTCTGCGCCGCTCGGGTGCGGACCTCTACTTCCTCACCGGCGACGGCACCACCCCCGGCGGCGGTGGCACCCTGCGGCGACTGCACCTCCCGACCGGGGAGGTCACCGTGCTGTTGCCGGATCTGGTCCAACCCAACGGCCTGCTCCTGCTCCCCGACGGCGACCTGCTGCTGTCCCAGCTGTCGATCCCGTGGCCGCCGGTCGGCATCAGCCGATATCGCCCCGCCACCGGCGAATTCACCCTCGGCTGGTCCCCGGTGCCCCGCCCCAACGGCCTCGCCCTCACCGCCGACCACCGGGCCGTCCTCACCGAGGACGTCGCCACCTCCCAGATCCTGCGCGTGCCCCTCGACGCCCCCGATCGCCCGACCCCGATCGCCTCGATCCCCGACGGCCTGTTGCCCGGCCTCGACGACCTCGACACCACCGCGAGCGGACTGGCGTTCGTCGCCGGCGACTACTCCGGCAGCGTCTACCAGGTCGACACCGCCACCGGTCAATGGTGCACCCTCGCCACCGGCTGGACCACACCCCCGACCAGTCCCCTCCCCGCCCCGCCCCCGATCGGGCCCACCTCCGCCCGCCTCGCCCCCGACGGCTCCGCCTGGTCCCTCTACGTCACCAG
Organism: Nocardia sp. No.11; assembly: GCF_038752175.1. Classification (NCBI taxonomy): domain Bacteria; kingdom Bacillati; phylum Actinomycetota; class Actinomycetes; order Mycobacteriales; family Nocardiaceae; genus Nocardia; species Nocardia sp. No.11. Next base: position 18,140 of record NZ_JBCGFB010000068.1, read on the forward strand.
CATCGACGGCACCCTCCGCCGCCTCCGTCCACCCCCCGACCTCGACCTGACCCCGGCCCTCATTCCCTGACTCGACCGCTGTCCCGCGGACTCTCCCCGCACCGCCGCGAGATCCGGGGGCGAGCGGAAGGCTGGAGTCACGCGGGTTCGTGTGGTGGACTGGGCGATTCGTCGGTCGAGTCGAGGAGGGGCTGGGGTGTATTCGGCGCCGGAGTGGTCGCGGCAGCGCGGGTTCGGGATCAGCGTGGAGTGGGGTAGAACCGGAGCGGCGGCGATCGGGCCGGGGGCGGCGGTGGTGGTGGTGATCGACGTGTTGTCGTTCACCACCTCGGTGTCGGTGGCGACCGGGGCGGGGACGGCGGTGTTCCCGTATCGGTGGCGGGACGCGTCGGCACAGGAGTTCGCGGATCGGCACGGTGCGGCGCTGGCCGTCGGGCGACGTGCGGCGGATCGGGAGCGGCCGTGGTCCCTGTCGCCCGCGGCGATCCGGCGGGCACCGTTCACCGAACGGCTGGTGCTGCCTTCGCCGAACGGGTCGGCCATCGCGGCCACCGTCGAGGGCGGCGCGGTCGTCGCGGCCTGCCTGCGCAACTCTCGGGCCGTGGCCGACTGGCTGATCGCCCAGGGGTGGGGTACGACCGAGCAGCCGATCGCGATCGTCGCGGCGGGTGAGCAGTGGCCCGGCAGCGAGGCGCTGCGTCCCGCGCTGGAGGACTGGCTCGGTGCGGGCGCGCTGGTCGCCGCACTCCTCGACCGGGGTGCCACCGCTCCGTCGCCCGAGGCGCGGTCGGCGGCAACCACTTTCGCGGGCACACCGGACGTGCCCGCGTCGATCGCGTCCAGCGCCTCGGGCCATGAGCTCGCGTCGATCGGGTTCGCCGCCGATGTCGCGATCGCGATCGATCTCGACGCCGATTCCACCGTGCCGGTCCTCGTCGACGGCGCGTTCACCGATCACTCCCCCACCTGAGCACGCGCCACCGGGTTCGGCCCGGTGTGCGCCGACGGGCCGCCGCGCACCGGGCCGATACGCTCGCGGAGTGACTCGGGGACAACAAGGCGGCCGGGCGGCCCAGGCGGAAGCGCGACGGGCGGCCATCATCGACGCCGCGACCACCCTCATCGCCGAGCGCGGCTATCAGGGCACCTCGCTGGCCGCGGTGGCCGATCGCGTCGGTCTCACCCCCGCGGGCGTCCTGCACTACTTCCCCAGCAAGGACGCCCTGCTGAGCGGCGTCCTCGAAGCGCGCGACCGCTGGGATTTCGCGGCGTTCGTCGGCCGGCTGACCGACGCGCGACTGACCCACCTCGAGCAGATCGTGGAATACAACGCCGAACGTCCGGACCTGGTCCAGGCTTTCACAGTCCTGGCAGGCGAGTCCGTCACCGAGGACCATCCGGCGCGCGAGTTCTTCACCGAGCGCTACGCCAAGGCTCGCGCCGACTTCGCCGCGCTGCTGCGCGCCGAATTCGGCGACCACCTCCCCGGCGGCCTCACCCCGGAACGGGCGGCGCCGCTGCTGCTCGCGGTGATGGACGGATTGCAGGTCCAATGGCTGCTGGCCAGGGACGATATCGACCTGGCGGCCGCCTGTCGGGACTTCGTCTCGCTGCTTTCACCCACTCAGCGGGAGCAAACATAACGTTTGCATAACTTCACCAACCTAGCGTTCGGTAGGGTCACATACTCCGAGTCGGAAGTCGTGCGATCTACGTCACACTCGATCGGCGGCGCTCCACTCCCTCTCGAAGTAATTCCCGAACAACGGAGCGTGGCATGTCCACCATTCCTGAAGATCCGAAGCCGTCGAGTCCTGTCGCGACCGACCCGGACAACGACACCGGCCGTCTGGACGGCGCGTCCCGTGCCCGCATCTTCACCGTCCTCGCGGTGATCGTGCTGTTCACCGAGATCGCGCCGATGCAGTACACGATCGTGTCGGCGGCGCTACAGAAGATCGCCCCGACCTTTCCCGGCGTCGGCGCGAACATCAACTGGGCCATCATCGTTTTCGGCCTGATCGGCGCCGCCGCCTCGCCGCTCATCGGCAAGATGAGCGATGTGTGGGGCAAGAAGCGGATGTTCCTCATCTGCGGCCTGCTGTTCATGATCGGCTGCGTACTCGACGCGACGACCTCGAACTGGGGCATCTTCCTGCTCGGCCGATGCCTGCAGGCCACCGCGATCGCGACGGCGGTCATCGCCTACGGCCTGATCCGGGACCTGATGCCGCGCAAGTACGTTCCGCTCGGCCTCGGCGTGACCGCGACCGGCCTCGGCGTCTCCGCCATCGCCGGACCGCTGCTCGGCGGCTTCCTGGTCGACAACTACAGCTGGCGCGCGATCTTCTGGTGCCTGGCCGGGTTCACCCTGGTGATGCTGCCGCTGGTGTACTTCATCGTCCCGGAATCCAAGCTGCGCGTGCGGGAACGGATCGACTACGTGGGCGCGCTGCTGCTCGCCGGTGGTGCCGCGCTGATCCTGATCTACCTCGACAAGGGCCACGACTGGGGCTGGGCGCGGCCGACCACGCTGGCCTGGGTGATCACCGGCGTCGTGTTGCTGCTGCTGTTCGTCCTGGTGGAAACCCGGGTGGCGCAACCGATCATGGACATGCAACTGCTGTTCCACCCGCGCGTCGCGCTGGTGCTGGCCGGCGCGCTGTTCGCCTCGCTGCAGATCGGCGTCGTCTCCTACGCCATCGCCTACATGTCCCAGACGCCCGACGAGGCGACCGTCGCGGCGGGCGCGCAGCAGGGCATTCTCGCCAAGGTGCAGGCCATGACCGGTCAGCCGCTGCCCGCCGAGGCGGTCCAGGTGACGCTGGACCCCGGCTACACCTACGGCAGCGGCTACACCCTGCTCGAGTTCGCGCTGCGCATCGCCCTGCTGGGCGCCGTGGTCACCATGGTCTGCGGTGCGCTCGCCGGCGTCATCGCGCGGCGCGTGGGCGCTCGGCTGCCGCTGGTCGTCGCGCTGGTGATCTTCGTCTGCTCGGCCGTGGCCTTCGCCGTCCTGCCGCACACCAGCACGGTGTTCCTGCTCGTGAACGCGGTGTTCAGCGTCGGGTTCGGCTTCTACTACGCGGCCATGCCGATTCTCATGGTGGAGGCGGTGCCGCAGGAGCAGCAGGGCATCAGCCTGGGCATGCTCGGCGTCATGCAGTCGATGGGCGTCGCCGTCGGCCTGGCCATCGTCACCGCGTTCCTGCACGCCAACGGAATGACCGCGCTGGTGAGCGTGGGCGGACAGGCGCAGCCGCCCGCGCCGATTCCGGACGTGTTCGGCGATCGCGGATACGAGCTGGGCTTCTGGGTCTGCGGCGCCGCGGCGGCCGTCGCCCTGGTCCTGGCCGTGGTCATGCGGCACGGGCGCACGCCGGCCACCGGCGGCACCGCGCACTGAGCCCCGTGACGGACGGGCCGGTGATCCCAGGTGATCACCGGCCCGTCCGCGGCTTGCGGTATAGAAATACCCCGCCTACTCTCGGAGCCATGGTGCGTCTTCCCCTCAGCCCGGCCCAAGTCGAAGCGGGCCGTCGCCTCGGCCGCCGCCTGCGGTCGGCGCGGGGCGAGCGCGATCTCGCCGAGGTNATACCCCGCCTACTCTCGGAGCCATGGTGCGTCTTCCCCTCAGCCCGGCCCAAGTCGAAGCGGGCCGTCGCCTCGGCCGCCGCCTGCGGTCGGCGCGGGGCGAGCGCGATCTCGCCGAGGTGGCGCGCGCCGCGGGCATCTCGCCCGAGACCCTGCGCAAGATCGAATCCGGCCGGCTGCCCTCGCCCGCTTTCGGCACCGTCGTGGGCCTGGCCGAGGCGCTGACGCTCCCGCTGACCGAGCTCGCCGAGGTCTACCGCACCGAGCAGGTCGCCGAATCCGCCTGACCGGCGCGGATTTTTCGCTCAATCACGCAGCGTCAGGACGCTCGGCCCGTCGGCCGTGACGGCGATCGTGTGCTCGCTGTGCGCGCACCGGGACCCGTCGGCGGAACGGATCGTCCACCCGTCGGCGTCGGTGACGACCGTCGCGGTGCTCGCCGCGAACCAGGGTTCGATGGCGATCGTGAGCCCGGGACGCAGCCGGAACCCGCGCCCCGCCCGTCCCGTGTTGGACACGTGCGGATCCTCGTGCATGGTCCGGCCGATGCCGTGCCCACCGAATTCGGTGTTGACCGGGTAGCCGTACGCGCGCGCGACCGTCGAGACGGCCGCGGAGATGTCACCGAGGTGGTTGCCCGGCCGCGCGGCGGCGATCCCGGCGGCGAGAGCCTCCTCGGTGGCCCGCACCAGCCGCTGATCGGCCGGGGCCGGCGTGCCGACGATGGTGGTCACGGCCGAGTCGGCGGCCCAGCCGTCGATGGTGACGGCCAGGTCGGCGGTGAGCACGTCACCGTCGCGCAGCACGTAATCGTGCGGAAGTCCGTGCAGCACCGCGTCGTTGACCGCCAGGCACACGGTGTTGCGGAACGGTCCGCGACCGAACGAGGGGGCGTAGTCCCAGTAGCACGACACCGCGCCACGCTCGCGAATCCGTTCCCGCACATACTCTTCGAGCTCGAGCAGGTTCACCCCGACGGCGGCCTTCGCGTGCACGCCGGCCAGCACGTCGGCGACGAACGCGCCGGTCACCCGCATCCGCTCGATCTCCGCGGGCGTCTTCAACTCCACCATCACGCCTCCATTGGTATTTTCATACCAACCCTAGCGGTGGCGGTATAAAAATACCAATCCAGCGGAGGTTCAGCGGTTGAGGTTGCCCATGTCCACCGGGATCTGCGCGCCGGTGACCTGCGAAGCCTCGTCCGAGCACAGCCACGCGACGGCGGCCGCGATGTCGGAGGCCTCGGTGATATAGGTCGGCAGGGCGTTCATGAAGATGGGCGCGAGCGTGGCCGCGTGCTGCTCGAACAGCGGACCCATCTCCGCCATCTGCATGCCGGTCGCGACACCCGCCGGATGCACGGTGTTGACCCGGATCCGGTGCTGGCCCAGCTCGTTGGCCATCGTCTTGGCCAGCCCGGTGATGGCATGTTTGGTGGCCACGTAGTGAGCCGTGAACGGAATGCCCTTGAGACCGGCGACCGAGCTGGTGAACACCATCGCGCCACCCTCGCCCTGCTCGATCAGGTAGGGAATCGCGGCCTTGGCGGTGTGGAAGACGCCGGTCAGGTTGACGTCGACCGTCTCCTGCCACTGCTCGGCGGTGATCTCCCAGGACATCGCCGCCGAACAGATGCCGGCATTGGCCACGACGACGTCGAGCCGGCCGAACTGCTCGATCCCGCCCGCCAGCGCCGCCGACAGACCCGCGAAATCCCGCACGTCGGCCTTGCTCGCGGCGATCTTGCCGCCCGCCGCTTCGACCAGCCGCACGGTCTCGGCCAGGTCGTCCTCGGTGGCACCCGGGTAGCTGGTGCTGGCGAAATCCGCGCACGCGTCGATGGCGATGATGTCGGCGCCCTCCTCGGCGAAGCGAATCGCCTCGGCCCGGCCCTGACCGCGGGCCGCACCGGTGATGAAGACGACCTTGCCCTCGTATCGTCGCGTCATGTCCTACCTCCGAACGTCGTTGTGCACTATGAACACCTCACCATCGTGAGCCCCCGCGCGGTGCGGAATCAGAGGTTTTCCACCTGAGCGTCCTCGCTCAGCGGACGCGTGAGCGACCAGAGCTGGGTGAACGTGCAGCGCGCGATCTTCCACTGCCCGTCCTCGACGCGGTACTCGTCGGCGTATTCGCCGGTGGCCACCGTCTCGGTGCGCGCGAGCAGGTTCAGCTGGCGGAAGCGCAGCGTCCAGCGGCCGCTCGCGGTGGTGTCGTCGTGCACGGTGATGTCGGGGTGCACGCCGTGGTGCATGTCGAGGACGACCGGCTTGCCGTCCACCCGGCGCAGCGCGATCGAGGTGAAGACGGCGGCCATGCCGTCGGCGTCGTGGGCGCCCAGGCTGCCGTAGTCGAGTTCGGCGCCCGCGGCGAGAAAGCAGTCGCGGAAGCCGGCCGGGTCCTTGGCGTCGCAGGCGCGGAAGTAACGGTGCTTGAGGGCGGTGATCGCTGCGATCGCCTCCAGCCGGGTGAGCCGGGCGGCGAGGTCGGGGGCGGTGTCGGTCATGGTGCTCCTGGTCGGCATGGTCAGTCGCGGGCGAAGGTCGCCCACGCGCGGACGACGACCTCGCCCGCGGCATCGGTCCCGGACAGGGTGACGTCGACGCGCGCTTCGCCGTCCTGCACGTAACTCTGCGTGATGTGGCCCGCGCAGGTCATGACTTCGCCCGAGGGCAACGCGCGCAGCACCCTGGTGCGGAACCGGCGGATGTGCTCCGCGCCGAGCCAATCGGTGGCGTAGGTGGCCAGCAGCGCGGTGGCCTGCGGCGACACCGGTTCGCCCAGTGCGGGTTCGGCCGCCGCCCAGGACTCGGCGACGAGTCCGCCGGTGCGGTCGAAGTAGCGGGTCAGCGACTCGGCGGCGCTCACCGCCGGGGCGCCGGGCGCCCCGGCGCGGATCGCGGTCAGCTGGTCGCCCGCGCGCGGCGGCGGGCCGAAGAATCGATGATCGGTCTCCGCCCGGCCGCCCGCGGTGCCGAAGCCGTCGGCGGGCAGGAAGGTCGGCGGGACCACGGGCCGCTCGGCGAGCCGGTAGGCCGGATTGTGGGAGCGCGCCGCCTCGGCGAACATCCGGATGTCGGCGGTCTCCAGAACCATCGCGACGGTACCCATGGTCATTCCTCTCGTCCGGCGGATGCCGTCACCGTAGGGCGGCCCGCACGCTTGTGACCGGTTCCTCTCCCGCTGATCGGGACGCCGGGCGCACACCGCGAAAACATGTCCGCTGACCGGGAACCCACCGGCGCGGACCCCCCTCGGCGGCGCGACCATCGGCGCAGCTCATCCCACTCCGTCCGATACATGGAGGTTTCGATGCCGGAGAACCCGCCGAACGGCCGATCACTGGACGCCACCGCCGACTACCGACAGATCGAGGCCGCTGCCGCACCGACCCGCTTCGCGCGCGGCTGGCACTGCCTCGGCCTGCTCTCGTCGTTCCGCGACGGCAAGCCGCACGAGGTGAAGGCGTTCGGCACCACCCTGGTGGTGTTCCAGTCCGAATCCGACGGCGCGCTGCACGTGCTCGACGGTTTCTGCCGCCACATGGGTGGCAACCTGGCGCACGGCACCGTCAAGGGCGACTCGATCGCCTGCCCGTTCCACGACTGGCGCTGGGGCGGCAACGGCAAGTGCACCGCGATCCCCTACGCGCGCCGCGTGCCCCCGCTGGCCAAGACCCGCTCCTGGCCGACCCTCGAGCGCAACGGCCAGCTCTTCGTCTGGAACGACCCGCAGGGCAGCAAGCCCACCGACGAGGTGACCATTCCCGAGATCGAGGGCTACGGCACGCCGGAATGGACCGATTTCACCTGGAATTCGATCCTGATCGAGGGCTCGCACTGCCGTGAGATCGTCGACAACGTCGTCGACATGGCGCACTTCTTCTACGTGCACTACTCGTTCCCGCGCTACTTCAAGAACGTCTTCGACGGCCACGTCGCCACCCAGTACATGCGCTCGACCCCGCGCCACGACATCACCGTCGGCACCAACTACGACGATCCGAACTCGACCCTGCGCTCGGACGCCTCGTACTTCGGCCCGTCCTACATGATCGACTGGCTCTGGAGCGAGGCACAGGGCATGACGATCGAGACCGTCCTGATCAACTGCCACTATCCCGTCGACGAGAACTCCTTCGTGCTGCAGTACGGCGCGATGGTCAAGAAGCCCGAGGGCATGTCCGACGCCGACGCCACCGCGATGGCCGAGCAGTTCGCCGCGGGCGTGGCCGTCGGCTTCGAGCAGGACGTGGCGATCTGGAAGAACAAGGCCCCGATCGACAACCCGCTGCTCTCGGAGGAGGACGGGCCGGTCTACCAGCTACGCCGCTGGTACAAGCAGTTCTACGTCGACGTCGAGGACGTCACCGACGATATGACCAAGCGCTTCGAGTTCGAGATCGATACCGACCGCGCGGTGACGAGCTGGGAAGCCGAGGTGGCCGACAACATCGCCCGCGGCGCCATCGTCGACACCATGTCCTGACTTCTCCCACCCCGAACAGAAAGCACCACCTGCGATGACCAAGGTTCTCGACAACATCGCCGCGATCGCCGACCAGCTGCGCGATCAGGCCCCGGAGGCCGAGCGGCTCGGGCAGCTGCCCGATGCCACGGCCCAGCTGCTCAAGACGGCGGGCCCGATCCGCCTGCTGCAGCCGAAGAAGTACAGCGGCTACGAGGCGCATCCGCGCGAGTTCGCCGAGACGGTGATGGCCACGGCCGCGCTCGATCCGGCCAGCGGCTGGATCGCCGGCATCGTCGGCGTGCACCCGTGGCAGCTGGCCTTCGCCGATCCGAAGGTGCAGGACGAGGTGTGGGCCGACGACCACGACACCTGGATGGCCTCGCCCTACGCGCCGACCGGTATCGCCCGACCCGTCGACGGCGGCTATATCTTCAACGGCCGCTGGCAGTTCAGCTCCGGCACCGATCACTGCGACTGGATCTTCCTGGGCGCCATGCTCGGCAACCCGGACGGCTCGATGGCCCTGCCGCCGACGATGCTGCACATGATCCTGCCGCGCCAGGACTACCAGATCGTCGAGGACTCCTGGAATGTGGTGGGCCTCAAGGGCACCGGGTCCAAGGACATCATCGTCAAGGACGCGTTCGTGCCCGACTACCGGGTGATGAACGGCGACCATGTCATCGACGGCACCGCGCAGAAGGAGTACGGGGTCACCGAGACGCTGTACAAGATGCCGTGGTCGACGATGTTCCCGCTGGGCATCAGCTCCGCGGTGGTCGGTATCGCCGAGGGCGCGCTGGCCGCGCACCTGGACTACCAGCGCGACCGGGTCGGCGCGCAGGGCACCGCGGTCAAGGACGATCCGTACGTACTGTTCGCCATCGGCGAGGCCGCCGCCGACATCAACGCCGCGCGCCAGGAACTGCTGGCCAACGCCGACCAGATCTTCGACGCCGTCGACGCGGGCAAGGAGATCAGCTTCGCCGAGCGGGCCGCGGTCCGGCGCACCCAGGTCCGCGCGGCCTGGCGCGCGGTCTCGGCCGTGGACCAGATCTTCGCGCGCTCCGGCGGCAACGCGATGCGGACCGACAAGCCGCTGCAGCGCTACTGGCGCGACGCGCACGTGGGCCTCGCCCACGCCATCCACGTGCCGAGCACCGTCTACCACGCCTCGGCCGTCAGCTCCCTCGGTCTCGAGCCCGCGGACCACCTGCGCTCGATGATCTGACCCGAAACACTACGAAGGACAGGGTAAATGACAGACATCAAAGGCCTCGGCTACGTCAAGATCCAGACCGCCGACATGGACCGGTGGCGCACCTTCGCGTTCGACGTGCTCGGCTTCGCGCAGGGCAGCGGACCCGACGAGAACGCGTTGTACCTGCGGATGGACGAACGCGCCGCGCGCATCACGGTCGTGCCGGGCGACAGCGACGCGGTGGTGACCATCGGCTGGGAGGTGCGCGACCACGCGGCCCTGGTCCGGGTGCAGGAAGCGGTCACCGCGGCGGGCATCGCCGTCAAGCCGCTCTCGGTCGAGGAGGCCGACGCGCGCCGGGTCGAGGAGGTCATCACCTTCCAGGACCCGACCGGCGCGACGCTCGAGGTCTTCCACGGCGCGGTGCTCGACCACAGCCCGGTGGTGACGCCGTTCGGCGCGAAGTTCGTCACCGGCGCGCAGGGCCTGGGCCATGTCGTCCTGCCGACCATGGATCCCAACGGGGCGTTCGGCTTCTACACCGACGTGCTCGGCTTCCTGCCGCGCGGCGCGTTCCGGATCCCGGCGCCGCCGGAGTTCGGGCCGATGCGGGTGCGCTTCCTCGGCGTCAACGAGCGCCACCACAGCCTCGCGCTGTGCCCCGCGCCGCACGGTGGCGCCCCCGGCCTGGTGCACATCATGGTGGAGGTCGACACCCTCGACGCGGTCGGCCAGGCGTTGGACCGCGTCACCAAGGACGGCTTCTCGGTGTCCTCGACGCTGGGCAGGCACACCAACGACAAGATGGTGTCCTTCTACGTGCGCGCGCCCGGCGGCTGGGACGTGGAGTTCGGCACCGAGGGGATGCGGGTCGACGAGACCTATTACACCGCCGAGGAAATCACCGCCGACAGCTACTGGGGCCACGACTGGTCCGGCAGCGAGCCGCTCGCGGCCATGTAGTCGCGCGCAGCCCTTCGACGGCCCCCGTACCGAGCTCTCCGCTCGATACGGGGGCCGTCGTCGTTGCACACAGTTCGAGGATTCATGTGACAACGGACACAGAGGATGGTATCAATAGGTATATGCCTAATCGAAATATGCGACTGGGCATCAGCTCGTAGATCCGAAATGGAGCGCTCCATGGTCATCCAGGCCGAGGCCACCACCCCCAGTGCGATCCTCGATCGCGCGTCCCTGCTGCTCGACGCCTTCGACGGCCCGGGCAGGCTCACGCTCGCCCAGATCGTCCGGCGGACCGGGCTACCCCGGTCCTCGGCGCATCGCATGCTGGAACGGCTGGTGCAGCTGCGCTGGCTCCGCCGCGAAGGGCGCGATTACGAGCTCGGGATCCGGCTGATGGAGCTCGGCTCGCTGGCCGTGCACCAGGACCGGCTGCATCGCGCGGCGATGCCGTTCCTGCACGAGCTGCACCGGGTCACCGGGTTCGTCGTGCACCTGGCCGTGCTGGACGGTCCCGACGTCGTGTACCTGGACAAGGTGGGCGGCGATCTGGCCGCCGCGGTGCCGACGCGGGTCGGCGGCAGGCGGCCCGCGCACTGTACGGCGGTCGGCAAGGCGATCCTGGCCTACTCCGACGAGCACCGGCTGGCCGAGGTCGTCACCGGTCAGGCCACGGCGCGCACCAAGTACTCGCTGACCACCCGCGCCCAGCTCGATCTCGAACTGCACAAGGTGCGCGCGCACGGGGTCGCGGTCGAGCGCGAGGAATCACTGGCCGGCTTCGGCTGCATCGCCGCCCCGATCGGCGATCTCGGTGAGTCCGCGGTGGCCGCGGTGTCGGTGTGCGGGCCGATCGACCGGATGGTGTTCGACCATCGGCTCAGCGCGCCGGTGCGCACGACGGCGCTCAACATCTGGCGCCACGTCGACGACGGCCGGGTGCGGGTCCGTCCCACCCTGCAGCAGCATCCGCGCCCGCTGGGCGTCGGCCCCGCGGCCCGGGTCGCCACCGACCACCGCGCGCCCCGCTACGCGTGATCGCGCGGTACGCCGCCCGGCGGGAGCGGGCGGCGGCCGGGGTCAGGCGGGGTCGTTCTCGCAGAAGCTGTGGCAGACGCGGTCGCGCACGATCACGTCGGGGCACTCCGGATCGAACCACCGGTCGACGTGCGCCCAGTGCACCGGGTGCATCAGATACGGGCCGTCGAGTCCGTCCAGATCGGTGAACTCCTGCTCCCAGACATGGGTCCACGGCACGGACCCGATGCCGCGACGCACCCGGCTCAACCGCCAGGACAGCATCGTCGGGATATAGCGCGGCATCCGCAGCAGGTCCGCCTCGAAGCGCTCCACCGTCGCGTCCGGGGTCTGCGGCGCGACCCGCAACAGCAGCACCCGGTACACCGAGCCGGGCGCGCGAGGCTCGGCGAAACCGCCGATGCCGCCGTCGTACTCGGCGCCGTCGACATGTGTGATGCCGGGATCGGCCAGCACCGCGTCGACCGCACCCGCGCAGGCCCGCCACTCCGCCGCCCCGTCGAAGCGCAGGTGCGCCAGCACGTCACCGCCGTTGCGAACCCCCGGCAGCGTGGGCTGGACCAGCACCCGGCGGGCCATCCCGGACACCGCCGCACCCAGCTCGGTCCTGAGCCGATCCGCCGCCGGACCGCCCGCCGCCGCACAATGCACCAGCCGAACGACCTCAAACATCGGCGAGCCGCTCGACATCGGACACCTCGGCGCCGGTGCAGCGCGTGCGCTGCGCGACCAGGTCGTCCACGCCGGACCACCACCGCCGCACCGCCGGATCGGAGCGCCCCTGCCAGGTCATCGCCCACCACCCCTCGGCGCCGTCGAGCACCCAGGTCGCGGTGACGGTGTTGGACTCGTCGGGAAACCAGATCGGTGGACTCACCACGATCCGCTCCAGCGTCATCCCTCGCTCGCGGGCCCCCGGCACGTACTCACGCAGATAGGCGTCGACGAAGTCCCTGGCCCGCCCGGGTTTCGTCACAACGGTGTCGGTCACGTAGACCTTCGTGGTGTTCATGGGCCGACGGTAGGCACCTCGCGTGGCACGTCGACCAGGGGTTTCCGCCCAGCGGGAGAACGGGGTCCGCACCGCCGCGGCCCGGCTCTACGGTGGGCCGACGACCGGTTCGACCGTCGGACCGCGTTGCGAGAATCTCCAGGAGGGTCAGTGACTGTCCGCGTCTATCCCACCACCGGACCGGGTGCGGTGCCGGACCCCGAAGTGGCCGCGATGCTCGCCACGCTCGACGCCGGTTTCCCCGACATCGCCACGATGCAGGCCGCCGAGGTGCGCGCCGCCATCCTCGGCAGGCGCGCGCCGCTGAAGTACCTGCCCGACATGCGCGAGGCGCGCGATATCGTCATCGCGGGCCCCGGCGGCGACCTGACTCTGCGCGTCTATCGACCACACCGCGACGAATCACCGCTGCCGGTGATCGTATTCGCTCACGGCGGCGGCTTCGTGTTCTGCGATCTCGACAGTCACGACGAGTTCTGCCGATCGATGGCCGAGGGCGTCGGCGCGATCGTGGTCGCGGTCGACTACCGGCTCGCGCCCGAGCACCGGGGACCCGCCGCGCACGAGGACGTCCTCGCCGCGCTGCGCTGGGTGGCCGAGCACGCGGGCGCGTTCGGCGGC
>NZ_JBCGFB010000069.1:0-31017 GCF_038752175.1 Nocardia sp. No.11
GTTACGCGTCCACTGTGCGGTATCTGAAACAACAGACACTGCAGCTGACAGGAGGAGACTTTTCGGAGTCTTTGATTGTCGCGCTGTCTAGTTTCATAGAGTTACGGCGGTTATAGCGGTGGGGAAACGCCCGGTCCCAGTCGGAACCCGTATTCTAAGGCCACCTGCGCCGATGGTACTGCACTCGCCAGGGTGTGGGAGAGTAGGACACCGCCGGAACATCATTGCGAAAGGCCCTCCAGCATTGCTGGAGGGCCTTTTTGCGTTCCCGGACAAGACCTCTCGGTAGCAGGCCGGCCCGGAGCGTGCCCCCGGAATCGGGGGATTGCATTCCGAGGCAACGATGTTTCACAAAACGGTCCCGTAGCGGGCCCCGGTCAGCCACCATGGTGCGACGTTGCTTCGGGAGGTCACCATGGATTGGTTGTTCACTCACAAGTCTCTGCGACGCGGCGCGGCCGCCCTCGTGTTGCCCGCCGCCCTGATCGGCGCGATAGCCACCGCCGCACCCGCGATCGCCGCACCCGCCCCCGACCCGCTCGCCGGCGTCGCCGACGGCATCGCGGGCGCGGCGAATTCGATTGCGGGCGTTGCCGGTATCGACTTGCCCGACACTTACGGCCCGGAGACCGCGATCGTGGTGCTCGGCTACGGTCTGCAGCCGGACGGCACCATGCGCGCCGAACTGGGCAACCGGCTGCACGCCGCCCTGGTCCAGGCGTTCATGTCGCCCTCCTCCCCGGTGATCGTCACCGGCGGCAACCCGCGCAACGGGGTCACCGAGGCGCAGGTGATGGCGGACTGGCTCAATATCCGCGGGGTCGCCCGGCACCGGATCTACACCGAGACCCAGGCGGGGTCGACGGTGCAGAACGCGGAGTTCTCCGCGAAGTTGATGGAAGCGCTCGGCGTGCACAAGGCCGTGCTTATCACCTCCGCCGACCATATGCGCCGCGCGCTGGACAACTTCATGGCGGCGGGCATTCCGGTGGTCGCGACGATGACACCGGAGGTCGCGCCGCTGTGGGCGCAGCCGTTCGGTGCCGGGGGTGAGCGATAGGCGCGCCGAAGTCGGTGGCGCGCACTACGATGCGTCTGGCGCTGTCGCGGGGTGTGATGACGCCTCGAGCGGACAGGGGTATGTGATGGACAGGCCTGCGTGGGCACCGGACGGCGTCGATATGCAGCAGCCGAGCCCGGCTCGGATGTATGACGCGCTGCTCGGCGGCTCGCACAACTTCGCCGTCGACCGGATGGCGGCGGAAATGGCGATCGAGCTGGTGCCCGATCTGCCCCGCCTCGCGCTGAGCAATCGGGCCTTCCTGCGCCGGGCGGTGCGGTTCATGCTCGACGCCGGGATTCGGCAGTTCCTCGACATCGGTTCGGGCATCCCCACCGCGGGCAATGTCCACGAGATCGTGCACGACATCGCTCCCGAGGCGCGGGTGCTCTATGTCGATATCGATCCGGTCGCCGTCGTCCACTCGCGGACGATTCTGGCGGGCCGGGAGCGGGCCGACGCGATCGAGGCCGATCTGCGCAAGTCCGACGATCTGATCGCCGAGGTGCGGGAGACCGGACTGATCGACTTCGATGAGCCCGTCGGGCTGCTGCTGATCGCGGTGCTGCATCTGGTGCAGGACGCCGACGATCCGGTCGGCAAGGTCGCCGCGCTGCGGGAGGCGGTCGCGCCCGGCAGTTTCATAGCCATTTCACATCTCACCTCGGAGATGCGGCCGGAGGATGCCGGTAAGCTGGGAGCGCACTCGGCGAACGAGACCAGGGTCGGGATCCAGTTCCGGTCCAGGGACGCGATCGTGGAGATGTTCGAGGGTTGGGGCATGGTTTCCCCCGGGGTTGTCGAGCTGCCGTCGTGGCGGCCGGAGTCCGAGCGGGATCAGCACGAGAAGCCTGGGCGTTCGCTCGGGTTGGCCGGAGTCGCGCGGAAGGAATGAGCCGTCGATCCGGCGGTGCTGCGAGATGACAGGGTGGACGCGTAGTGGGGTCGTGGGAGCTGGCGCAACGGTGGGCCGATGCCCTCGACGGCGTTGTCGCTCCCACACTCAACCGCTCCCAGATCGAGGAGATGCTGGCGGCGCTGTGCATCGGCCTGATCGAGGCGGCGCGCGGTGGCGAGGATCCCGATGTGGCCCGCCGTACGGCGCGGATGCTGGTCGCCGCCAACTACCGTGATCCGGCGGCGGTGAGCCGTTCGGTCCGGGTGATCTGTGTGGACCTGGTCGAGATCGCGGCCGACGGGCCGGACGATCCGCTGCTGCCGGAGATCAGGGAACGCGCGATCGGCCTCGCCGCCGATTTCGCGGCGGGCTTCACCGCGGCCTTGCGCGCCGCGGCCCTGGCCGAGCAGGAGGCGACGCTGGCCGCCGTGCTCGCGGCGGCCAGCGAGGCCGAGAGCCGTCGCGCGCTGTCGGAGGCACGCTTCGAGGCCGTGTTCGACGGCGCCCTGGTCGGTATCGGCACCGTCGACATGACCGGGCGGGTGGTGAACTGCAACGCCACCATGGCCGAGATGCTCGGCCACACCCCGGAGACGATGCCGGGCCGGACGGTCGCCGATATCCTCGGCCCGCAGAATCTCAACGAGGCCTTCGTCGAGCTGCAGCGGATGGTCAGCGGTGAATCCGAGAGCTTCCGCACCGAGACCGAGCATCTGCACGACGACGGCGAGATCACCGTCATCGATCTGTCGATGTCGGCGGTGCGCGACGCCGACCGCAATATCCAGTTCCTGATCGGGGTCGCCGTCGACGTCACCGAGCGCAAACAGCTCGCCGACCGGCTGTGGCACGACGCCAATCACGACGCGCTGACCGGCCTGCCCAACCGGCCACACCTGTTCAACCGGCTCGCCGACGCTGAACCGCCGATCGGGGTCTGCTATCTGGACCTGGACGGCTTCAAGGAGATCAACGATCTGTGGGGGCACACAGTCGGGGACCGGGTGCTGCGGGTGGTCGCCGACCGGATGCGCGACACCGTCCGTCCGCTGGAGGCGATGGCCGCCCGGATCGGCGGTGACGAGTTCCTGGTGCTGGTGGAGCAGTGCTCGGGCTCCGAGCAATTGTCGGTGCTGGCCGACGATCTGATGTCAGTGCTGACCGCGCCGCTCGAGGTGGACGGGCACATGCTCGCGGTGGGCGTGAGCGTCGGCGCGGCCTACTTCGACGAACTCCCCGGCGCGGTCGACGAATTGGTGCACGCGGCCGACGCCGCGATGTACCGGCACAAGCACGACACCCGCCGCTATCCGGCCCGGTAGCGGCCGGGCCGGACAGCCGGGCCCCGCTCAGGTGAGCTGGCGTTCCCGGTTCGCCGCGCGGGCCAGTGAGCGGTCGCGCTGTTCCTCGAAGCGCACGACGTCCTCGCGCAGCCGGTCCAGGAAGGCCGCGAGGTCCTCGCGGGCCCGCTCGCCGCGCGCGCCGAAATCGGTGCGTTCGAAGATGTTCCACTTGCGCAGCACCGGAAGCAGGACCTCCTCGAGGTGCTGGCGCAGATCGTAGATGCCGTGCTTGGCCATCAGGACGCCGTTGCGGCGCCAGCCCGGCATGCCCGCGCCGGGCATCTGGAAGCCCTGCACGATGGTGTTGATCGCCTCGATGGCCTGATCGGGTGCCAGGTCGAGCGCGGCCTCGCAGAGGTTGCGATAGAAGATCATGTGCAGGTTCTCGTCGGTCGCGATGCGGGCGAGCATGCGGTCGGCGATCGGGTCGTCGCAGACGCGACCGGTGTTGCGGTGGCTGACCCGGGTGGCCAGTTCCTGGAAGGTCACGTAGGCGACCGAGTACAGCAGGCCCGCCACGGACGCGGAGCGCAGATCGACATCGCCCGCCTTGGCCTCGACGACGGCCATCGCCGAGTATCCGTTGGTCATATGGATCATCCTGGCCTGCTCCAGAGCGACCGGGTCGACGCCACGGGTGACGACCAGATAGTCGCGGAGCACGATGCCGTGCCGGTTCTCCTCGGCGGTCCACCGGCCCACCCAGGTGCCCCAGGCGCCGTCCTTGGAGAAGTTCTCGGCGATCTCCCGGTGGTAGGACGGGAGATTGTCCTCGGTGAGCAGATTGGTGATCATCGCCGCCTTGGCGAGTTCACTGAGCTGGGATTGTTCGGGGTCCCAATCGATTCCGCCCATCGCGGCGAAGTTGCGGCCCTGCTCCCACGGGACATAGTCGTGGGGATGCCAGTCCTTCGCCATCGACAGGTGGCGGTCGACGTTGCTCGCGGCGACCGGTTCGAGTTCGATGAGCAGTTCCAGTTGGGTGAGGTTCCTGGCCACGCTCGTGCCCTTTCCATGAAGTGAAAAGCAAGAGTTGCGCTGGTCCGGTAGTGTTGCCCGTCGTCGCCGGGTGCTCTGGGTCGAATGCGACCCACCGACAATAGACCCGGCGCATCGCGCCTCCGAACGACACGGTGCGGCAGCGCCTGTTTCTGAATTTGGGCGCGTCGCGGCGCCTGCATATACGCTCCACCAGTTCAGCTCCATCAGCGGTTCCCGATCAGTCGTGGCATAGCTAGAGAGAGTGAGCGAAAAATATGACGGACATCGTGGTCACGAGCCTGGCGGCGACCACGTCGATCGCGGGCGACGTCGACTCGACCTGGAAGGGTCTGCTCAACGGCGAAAGCGGTATCGACGTCCTGGAGGACTCCTTCATCGACGATTTCGAGTTGCCGGTGCGGATCGGTGGCCACCTGAAGGTCTCCCCGGCTGCCTCGCTCACCCGCGAGGAGGCGCGCAGGCTGTCCTATGTCGAGCAGATGGCCGTGGTCCTCGGTCGCGAGGTGTGGCGCAACGCGGGCAGCCCCGAAGTGGACCGCGACCGGCTCGGTGTCTCGGTCGGCACCGGGCTCGGCGGCGCGGAATCCCTGATCTACGCCCGCGACAAGCTCGGCAACGGCGGCTACCGCAAGGTCTCGCCGCTGACCGTGCAGGCCATCATGCCCAACGGTCCCGCGGCCTGCGTCGGCATCGAATTGGGCGCGCGCGCCGGTGTTTCCACGCCGGTGTCGGCCTGTTCGTCGGGCTCGGAGGCGATCGCCAACGCGTGGCGGATGATCGTGATGGGCGATGCCGACATGGTGGTGACCGGCGGGGTCGAGGGCTCGATCCAGGCGGTGCCGATCGCGGCCTTCACCCAGATGCGCGCGATGAGCACGCGCAACAGCGATCCCAAGGCGGCCTCGCGGCCGTTCGACAAGGACCGCGACGGGTTCGTCTTCGGCGAGGCCGGCGCGATGATGGTGATCGAGACCGAGGAGCACGCCAAGGCGCGCGGCGCGACCATCCACGCGCGGCTGCTCGGTGCCGGGGTCACCTCCGACGGATTCCACCTCGTCGCACCGGATCCCGAGGGCACCGGGGCGGCGCGCGCGATGACGCGGGCCATGCAGACCGGCGGGATCAGCCGCACCGACGTCACCCACATCAACGCGCACGCGACCGCGACGCCCATCGGCGACACCGCCGAGGCCAACGCGATCGGCAAGGCGATCGGCTCGCACGCGTCGGTGTACGCGCCCAAGTCGGCGCTCGGGCACTCGATCGGCGCGGTCGGCGCGCTCGAGGCGGTGCTGACCGTGCTCAGCGTGCGCGACGGCATCGTGCCGCCCACCCTGAACCTGGACAACCAGGACCCCGAGATCGATCTGGACGTGGTCTCCGGCGAGGCCAGGCGTGGCCGGATCGACTACGCGGTGAACAACTCCTTCGGATTCGGCGGGCACAACGTCGCCGTCGCCTTCGGGCGGTATTGACGATTGCCACGCGCGCGCCCGGTACTGTGCCGGGCGCTTGCGAGTTCTTCTTTGTTCGGCGTCATTGCACGAGTGCAGCCTCTCGGCGAGGCATTGTGCGTTGAAAAGGATAGGGAATGATCGGCGAGACTTTCGACGACTATGTGGACGAACTGGGCAATATCCGGATTCCCGGTGACCAGACCCTGATCGACTTCGTCGACAAACACAGCGAGGCCAACGGCGACGATCTGGCCTACCGCTTCATCGACTATTCGCGGGAGCGGGAGGGCGAATACCAGGAGCTGACCTGGCGGGAATTCGGCGTCCGGCTGCGGGCGGTGGCCGCGCGGTTGCAGCAGGTGACCGAGCCCGGTGACCGGGTCGCGGTGCTGGCGCCACAGGGCCTGGACTACGTCGTCGCGCTGTTCGCGGCGGTGTACGCGGGGAATGTGGCTGTGCCGCTGTTCGATCCGGAGGAGCAGGGGCACAGCGACCGGCTGCACGCGGTGCTCGGCGACTGCGAGCCGGCGGCGGTACTCACCGTCGGCAGCGCGGCCGCCGGGGTCCGCAACTTCTTCCGCGAGCAGCCTGCCGCGCAACGGCCCAGGATCATCGCGGTCGAGGCGATCCCGGACACGGTCGGCACGCGGTGGCGCAGGCCCGACATCAATATCGACAGCGTCGCCTATCTGCAGTACACCTCGGGTTCGACCCGGGTGCCCGCCGGCGTGGAGATCACCCACCGCGCCGTCGGCACCAATCTGCTGCAGATGATCGACGCCATCGGCATCACCGAGAACGCGCGCGGGGTCACCTGGCTGCCGCTGTTCCACGACATGGGGCTGCTGACGGTGATCCTGCCGACGATCGGCGGCAAGTTCATCACCATCATGTCGCCGAGCGCGTTCGTGCGCAGGCCGTCGCGCTGGATCAAGGAGCTGGCCGCCCAGGCCGATGGCGCCGAGATCTACTCGGCGGCACCGAACTTCGCGTTCGAGCACGCGGCGGTGCGCGGGCTGCCCAAGGGCGACGAGTCGCTGGACCTGTCGAACGTGATCGGTCTGATCAACGGCAGCGAGCCGGTGTCGGTGGCCTCGATGCGCAAGTTCAACGAGGCGTTCGCGCCGTACGGGCTGTCCAAGACCGCGATCAAGCCGTGCTACGGCATGGCCGAGGCGACGCTGTTCGTCTCGGCGACCCGGCGCGACGACGAGGCGCGGGTGGTCTACGTCGATCGCGGACAGCTCAACGCGGGCCGGATGGTGGAGGTCGACGAGCACGCCGCCGACGCGGTCGCGCAGGTGTCGTGCGGGTATGTCGCGCGGTCGCAGTGGGCGGTGATCGTCGACCCGGAGACCGGCATCGAACGCCGCGAGGGCGAGGTCGGTGAGATCTGGCTGCACGGCGACAACATGGGCATCGGGTACTGGGGCAGGCCGGGGGAGACCGCCGAGACCTTCCACAACCGGGTGATCGCCCGTACGCCCGTCGGCAGCCGGGCCGAGGGCGCGCCCGACGACGCGCGGTGGATGCGCACCGGCGACTTCGGCGCTTACCACGACGGCGAGCTGTTCATCACCGGCCGGGTCAAGGACCTGGTGATCGTCGACGGCCGCAATCACTATCCGCAGGATCTCGAGTACTCGGCCCAGGAGGCGAGCACCGCGCTGCGGCCCGGGTTCATCGCGGCGTTCTCGGTGCAGGCGGGGCAGTTGCCCGCGGCCGTGCTCGCGGCGGGCGGGATCACCGACGAGATGGCCGAGGCGCTGGTCGTCGTCGCCGAACGTGGCACGGGCGCGGCCAAACTCGACCCGGGGCCGATCGTGGACACGGTGCGGGCGGCGATCGCGCGCAGGCACGGTGTGACGGTGCGCGACCTGCTGCTGGTGCCCGCGGGCTCGATCCCGCGCACATCGAGCGGCAAGATCGCCCGGCGGGCCTGCAAGGCGGCCTATCTGGACGGCACGCTGCGCGGTGGGCACCGGCAGGACGCCTACCCGGACGCGCCGGAGGAGTGAGCCGGGTGGGCCACCGGGGTGCCGGTGGCCGAACCGCGGTGCCACCGTGGTCAGTTGACGCAGGGGATGGTGCTGCCGATGGTGGTGGTGACCGGCTTTCCCGCGTCGGGCAGCGGTGTGGTCGAGCCGCCGGGAACGGTGGTCGTCGGGGTCGCGGACGTTGTCGTGGTGGTCGGTGTCAGTTCGGTGGGCAGGGTGAAGTCGGCGCCGACGACCACGCGGACGTGGCCGGCCGCGAGCGTGGTGGACGCGGAAACCGGTAGCCCGCCCAGGGTTTCGGCGAGCGTTTCGGCATCGGCGGCCGCACCGGGGCCATAGGTGACAGACGAGGTGGGGCTGTCGTCGGCGGTCCCGTTGCCGATCTCGCCGGCCCGGTAGCCGCGGGCGGTCAGTGCGGCCGACAGGGTCGCGGCTTGGCCAGCGACGCCACCGACATTGTGCACATCGACGACGCTGGCCGGGATCGGCGCCGTGGTGGTGGTTTTCGGTGCTTCCTGCCCGAACGCGGCCTGGACCTCCCGTTTGATCGCGGCCGGGTCGACGATATTGACATCCTGGCCGTCGATCACGTCGTAGCGCACCACCGGCAGAGTGCGGAACTCCACCGGCAGCGACTCCGCGGCGCCCAGCTCACGGGCGAAGTCGAACAGATTCCAGCCGTCGGAGAGCACCACGTCCTTGTGCGCGACATCCATCAGCGCCGAGAGCCTGCTCAGATTGCCGAGCGTGCCGGAGTCCTTGAGCGACTTGGCCACCGAGGTCAGGAAGGCCTGCTGGCGGTGCGTGCGATCGAGGTCGCCGTTGCGCAGCCCGTGGCGCTGCCGGACGAACGCGAGCGCGTCGGAGCCGTCCAGATGCTGACGGCCCGCCGGGAACACCGCGCCGGAGAACGCACTGTCGTCGACCGCGTTGTTCAGACACACGTCCACGCCGCCGACCGCGGTCGCCAGGTCGTAGAACCCGGCCAGCGAGATCTCGGCGAACCGATCGATCGGCACGCCGACCAGATTGCGCACGGTCGACACGATCGAGGCGCGGCCCGCCTCCCGGCCGCGCCGCTCCAGCACCACCGGGTCCTTCTCGCCCTGTTCGATCAACTTCGCCTGGACCGCGGCCTTCTTCAGGCCGTAGGCCTCCTTGATCTTGACCTGTGAATAGCCCGGGATGCCCGAGACCGGGACGTAGTCGTCGCGCGGGATGGAGAACGCGACGATCTTGCGCAGATCGGCCGGGATGTGCAGCAGGATCAGCGAGTTCGCGTTGTAGCCGCCGTCGGTGCCGTCGCCGGCGTGCAGCTGGTCGAGGATCTCCTTGGGCAGGTCGTTGCCGTCGAGGTCCTTGCGGGTGTCCAGGCCGATCAGCAGGATGTTGACGTCACCACCGCGCGAGCGCGGCGCGTCCTCGCCGAGAGCGGTGGAATGGGTGAAGCCGGAGTCGAAGTCCTGCTTGGCCGACCAGGCCAGGCCGGTGCCGGTGAGCACGGCCAGCGCGGTCGTCGCCCCGAGCATCCTGGCCATGATCAGCGCGGCGCGACGGAAGCCGCCGCGACGGGCGCTGGGGTCGGCGTGGCGGGTCTGCCTGCCGATTCGCTGTGGTCCATATCCGGGGGTGTCCCGGCGCGGTGGACGTGCCGGGGTGTCGTGTCTTCGGTTCACCGCAGTGCGCTACCTGCCTGCCACTGTTCCCACGGAACGCTCCAGTCGCCGTTCTGCCACACCTCGAGCGGGGCGCCGCCGGTGTTGCGGATCTCCACCACGTCGCCGGGCTGGGCGAAGTCGTAGAACCATTTCGCGTTCTCGCCGCTGAGGTTGAGGCAGCCGTGCGAGACGTTGGTGTTGCCCTGCGCCCAGACGGTGTCGTCGAGTTGATGCAGGTAGATGCCGTCGGTGCTGATCCTGGTCGCCCAGCCGATGCTCTCCTTGTAGCCCAGCCGGGAGTTGACCGGAAGGCCGTAGGTGGAGGAATCCATGATCACCGGATTGGCCTTGTCCATCACGGTGTAGGTGCCCGGCTGGGTCCAGAAGGTGATGGTCTTGCCCGCGACCACCTCACTGCCGCCCATTCCCATCGAGGTGGGCATGGTGCGGATCAGCGTGCCGTTCTCGTAGACCCGCACCTGCTTGTCGTTGTCGTCGACGATCGAGACGTGCGAGGGGCCGATGGTGAAGCTGGTCTCGGTGTCCTCCTGGCCGTACAAGCCGCCGCCGAGGTCCTTGCCGTAGATGTCGGCGGCGAGGGTGACCTTGGTGCCGGGGGCGTAGTAGTTCTGTGGCCGCCAGTGCGCGTTGCGGTCGTCGAGCCAGTACCAGGAGCCGGTGACCTGCGGGTCGGTGGTGACGCTGAGATGCTGCTGCGCGGTGGCCCGGTCGGGGACGTCCTCGTCGAAGTGCGCGACGACGACGGTGCCGACGCCGTAGCTGCCCGAGGGGGCGAGCGCGGCGCCGCCGGTGGTCCGGAAATACACCTTCGTCTGGTTGTTGGGCGCGAGGGTCGAGAACGACGAGGTGATCGGTCCCACCGTGCCCGTGACGGTGAGCGCTTCGGCGCCGACGGTATAGGTGTGGCCGTAGCCGAGTGGCTCGGCGGGCTTCCACGCGGTCTGATCGGGGGTGAAGATGCCCTCGACGGCGCGGCCCTGCTCGTTGGTCATGGTGACCGAGGTCAGCTTGCCGTCGCTGGTGCTGACCCGCACCGGCGCGAGCGGGTCGACCTCGGTCGCGCCCGCCGCTGGGGCGACGGTGATGACCGGGTCGGGCGGGGCGGTGGACTCGGTTCCCGAGTCGGTGGCCGTGCCGCTACACGCCGCGACGAGCAGCGCGAGCCCGGCAGCGAGCCCGGCCCGGAAACGACGTCCTGACATTCGCCCTCCCTGTGCCCGGTGCCCGATCAGCCCTGCAAGCCGACCTCGACGTCGAGTGAGATCGTGATCTTGTCGCCGATCACGGCGCCGCCGTTGGCCATCGGCATCTCGGTGGTGATGCCGAAGTCGCGGCGGTTGATGGTGGTGGTCGCGGTGAAGCCGGCGACCGGAGCCTCGGTCATGCCGGGGCCGGCGCCGAGGAACTCCACGGACAGGGTGACCGGGCGGGTGGTGCCGCGGATGGTGAAGTCGCCGGTGACGTCGAATTCGGTGCCGCTGGGCCGGAAGCCGGTGGCCTTGAAGGTGGCGAGCGGGTAGTGCGCTACGTCGAAGAAGTCGGCGGTGGCCAAGTGGGCGTCACGCTGCGGGTTGTCGGTGGTGACCGAGTCGACCTGGATCTCGACGTCGGCGTCGGCGGCACCGTCGGGGTGGATGACGAGCGTGCCGGCGAAGATCGTGAATCGGCCGCGCACCTTGCTCACCATCAGATGCCGTACGGAGAATTCCAGGGCTGAGTGGCTGGGGTCGATGACCCAGGTCCCCGCGGACAGTCCCTTGGTAGGTGCCGACATGATCTCTCCTCACTGAGCGGACCGGCCCGACGGCCGACGTGACGTGAAGCGATGACGGCACCCAGCCTAACCCCGCGTCAGTCCTCGCTGCTGGTGCGATCGCCGAGGAACCGCAGCAGCGCCGGGTCGGTGGAGGTGAATCGGTCGACTTCCTGACCGCCCGTGCACTCGTACAGGCCGATGGTCACCGAGTCGGCGCGACGGGCCAGCACCCGCCAGATCGCGCCGGAATCCGTCCAGCGCCGCAGAGTCTCGATCGGGTTCACGCCCGTGGCTCGCGGTAGTTCGCGGCGACCAGCGCCAGGCAGGCCGCGGCGATCAGCGCGACCACCAGATACATGGCCGGATAGCCGAAGCCGAAGCCGCCGTGCAGGGCCGACAGGACGGCGGGCACGCCGAAGCCGAGATAGCTCACCGAGTAGAACACCGCGTTCAGACCGGCCAGGTCGCCGGGGCCCGCGATCCGCTCGATCTGCTGGAGCCCGGCGACCAGGCCGATGCCGTAGCCGCTGCCGAGCACGACGGCGGTCAGCAGCGTCACCGGGATGCTCAGGGTGGCCGCGGTCCACGACGCCAGCACCATGCCCGCGGTGAGCAGCACCAGGGCGACGACCGCGGCCCGCGCGGTGCCCGGCCGGTCGATCCGGCGTGCGACCGACTGGATGGTGAAACCGCAGCCCAGCGTCACCATGGTGACCAGCGCGGAGAAGGCGATCGGGGCGTCCTGCACGCGGGGCAGCATGAGCGTCGGCAGCACGGCGTAGGCGGTCGCGTTGGCGGTGAACAGCCACAGCGCGATCGGCACCGCGACCCGCAGGAACCGGCGATGGCCCGCGGCGGGAATCCTCAGATCGTCGCGCAGCCTGCCCGGATTCGGCTGTCGGGTGACCGTTTCCGGTGACCTGGCCAGCCAGAGCGAGGTCGCGACGCACAGCACCGCGTTGACGAGATAGGCGGTGGAATCGGGCAGCGGGCCCCACTGCGCCAGCACCCCGGCCACGCCGGCCCCGAGCGCGAAACCCGCGGTCAGGCTCATCGCCGAGCGGCGCGCGCCGACGCCGGCGGCGGCCGCGGCGTAGGGCGGCTGGGACAGTTCCTTGAGCCAGCTGCCGCCGACCGCCATGGCCAGGCCGAGCGCGACGCCGCACAGCATCCGGCCCGCCGCCAGCATCGGAACCGAGGCGGCGCCCGCCGCGAGCAGCAGCGATCCGGCGGCCGCGATCAGCGGGGCGGGCAGCATCAGCGGGCGACGGCCGAACCGGTCCGAGAGCGGGCCGCCGATGAGCAGCGCGGGCACGATGCCGAGGACGTAGTAGAACAGCAGCAGATCGACCGCCGTCAGCGGCAGGCCGTGGTTCTTGTACATCACCAACAGCGGCGTGAACTCGTTGCCGCCCCATGCGATCGCGACCATCGCCGCGGAAACGCCGAGCCAGGCGCGCGTGCGCGTGCCGGTGACAGCACCGGGCCGTTCGCTGGTGAGAATCGCCATCACAGGCCCTTTCCGTCGTGCGCGCACCGGGGCACGCTCACGGGGCGAATGGTGGCAACCGGTCTCATTTTAGGCGGGGCCGATCGCTGTACTACGGTCGGCCTGTGCGGGAGCTGCGGGTCGGGTGTGCGATGTGGCAGCACCCACAGTGGCAGCAGCGCCAGGTAGCGCCGGGGGAGCGGCTGCGGACCTACGCGGGGTACTGCGGCGCCGTCGAGGGCAACACCACCTTCTACGCGACTCCGTCGGCCGCGACGGTCGAGTCCTGGGTTCGCCAGACCGCGCCGGACTTCCGGTTCGTGCTCAAGCCAACGCGCGCCGTTACCCACGAGCGCAGACTCGTCGACGCGCGGGGCGAGCTGTGGGCCTTCCTCGACGTGATGGCGCCGCTGGCGTCGCGGGTGCACGCGCTGTGGATCCAGTTGCCCGCGTCGTTCGGGCCCACCGATCTGGGCGCGCTGGCGCGGTTCCAGCGGGAGCTGCCCGACGGGCTGCGCTGCGCGGTGGAGGTGCGGCATCCAGCGTTCTTCACCGACGAGCGGGCGGCGGTGCAGCTGGAACGGGTGCTGGGCCGGATCGGCGCGGAGTGGGTGCCCTTCGACACCACCGTGCTGTTCGACGGACCGGCGGGCGACCCGTCGGAGTACGAGGCGCGCGCCAAGAAGCCGCGGGTGCCGCGGCGGATGCGGGCGCTGACGGAGTATCCGATCGTGCGCTATCACGGCCGCGCCGACGAAGCGCGCACCGTCGCGGGCTGGCGGCCGTGGGTCGAGACCGCGGCGCAGTGGCTGCGGGAGGGTCGCTCGCCGACGGTCTTCGTGCACACCCCCGACAACGCCGCCGCCCGCGCGCTGGCCCGGCGCTTCCACGACGCGGTCGCCGCAGTGGTGCCCGGCCTGCCGCCGCAGCCGACGCCCGCGCCCGACGGGCCGATGACCCTGTTCTGAATTCCGCGCACACCTGTCGGACCCTCGTGGCATGCTGTGCGCCAGCACTGGGGAGTGGGTGGGCGGACTCGAAGGGGACGAGTGATGTCTACGGATCGACTGTCGTTGTCGCGGGCGCCGCACTGCGAGCCGGGTCTCGCCGATCAGCGGGCGGACGCTGGTGGGCCGCATCGGGTTTCCGTTCCGCGCCGCCGCGATGCCGGTGGCGCGCCGTACGGGGTGCGCCGGGCGGTGCGCGCGTCCTGTGTGCAGGGCGCCCGGAGCCGCGCGGAATCCGACACCGGGGCAGCGCGTTTCGCCGAGCAGGTGGTGCGACTGGTGCTCGAGGTCGTCGACCGGCGCAGGCCGGTCGACCACATGCGCACCATGACCGACCCGCTGGTGCTGTCCGCGGTGCGCACGATGCTCACCCAGAACCTCGCGCCCGGCCGCGCGCTCGGTGCCGCCTCCCTGACGCGCGTGCGCGTGACCGCCACCGATCCCGGTGGCGCCGAGATCTTCGCCTCCTACCAGCGCGGCGACCGCACCTTCGCCGTCGCGGGCCGCATCGAATCGACCAGGGACCGTTGGCGATTGGTGGCCCTGCGATTGTTCTGAGTTCCCGGCGCGGGGGGGGGGGNCTTCGCCTCCTACCAGCGCGGCGACCGCACCTTCGCCGTCGCGGGCCGCATCGAATCGACCAGGGACCGTTGGCGATTGGTGGCCCTGCGATTGTTCTGAGTTCCCGGCGCGCGCTGGGCTCCGGGGCCACCCGGATTGCCCAGCGCGCGCCGGCTGCTCGGGCGCGGCGGCCGAGAACCTTGCGTGTGTGTCAGCTGCGAGTGGCTGGATCTTGGAGTGCGTCATCGCCTGGCGGCTGGGACTCGCACCGTTGCGTCAACGGGCGGGTGCTCCAGCTGCGCGGTGGCTGGGGCTCGTGCGGGCACGTCAACGCGCGGGTGCGTCAGCTGTGCGGTGGCGATCCGCTCGCCTGCCTGCGGTGGCGTGGCGTTGCGGCCCTCGCGAGGGCGGGTCGTCGGCTGGCGCGATGGTTCGCAGCGGACCGGGGGCCGCGGTGCGCCCGATGCCGGTGGGCGCTCGGAGAGGACGGAAGCTGCGTTGACGAGCGGTGCGGTTGGCAGACGGGTATCTCGGGCCGAGCTCCGTTCGCCGCCTGCCGAGACGGTTCGGGTGTCGGCTGGGCGAAGGTGGATGGGGGGTGTGGCCGACGTGGTCGTGGCGATATCGGCGTAGTGAACGGGCCCCGCCGCCCGAAGAACGGGGTCCGCCTGCCGCGCCGGACCTGGGGGAGGGTGGGTGTGAACCCGGGCGCGGCCGTGGAGCGGTGGTGCGCCGGTTCCGTGGCCGGTTCGGGCAGCGCACCGACTGTTATTCGGTGCGCGGGCGGTTCCGGCTTGGTTGCGCGCCACCGCTTTCCGGGCTGTCGCCTTCGGGGCCGTCGGGCAGTCGGCGCGCGCCGTTGGCCACCTCGACGATGAGATCGTCGTAGCCGCAAGCCAGTTCGTGCAGGCGCAGCTGGGCCGCGCGCAGTTCGGATTCGGCGCCGCAGGCCAGCGCGCGATAGGTGAGCGCGGCGAAGTGGGCCATTCGATCGACGACGGCGCCGATGCTCTCGGTGTGCATCGGCGCCGTCGTCGCGGGCCGGGGGGAGCGGATGACCACCCACCGGTCGATCTCGCAGACCAGACGTGCCCGCTCCCAGTCGATCTCGCTGGTATCGCCCGGTACGAGCTGTTCGCGGCGTTCGTGCAGACCGGCCAGTTCGTGCGCGGCGCGCAGGACGGGATCACCGTCGCCGGCGAACCCGCAGACCGCCTGCATCATGTGTTCACGGTCCGGCAGTACCGGTTCCTGTCCGGGTGCACCCGATGAACCGCCGTCCGTGTCCACTGTTGCCGCACCGTCCTCGTCGCCCGCGTTTGCACCGCTTCCGAAGGACATTCGTCTCCACCGCAGGTCCGGATAGGTCACGAAATGGCAGCTCAACCACGAAAACCGGCCGCGAGCAGCAGCGTCGCTGCGGCTCGCGGCCGGTCGAGACCCCCTGTGCGCAGGAGTGTTACAGGCTCCTGGCGATGATCTCCTTCATGATCTCGTTGGTGCCCGCGTAGATCAGCTGGACGCGGTTGTCGACCCACATCCGTGCGATCGGGTACTCGTTCATGTAGCCGTAGCCGCCGAACAGCTGCAGGCAGGTGTCGGCCACCTGCATGGCGCGGTCGGTGGTCCACCACTTCGCCATGGCGACGGTGGGGATGTCGAGCTCGCCACGGATGTGCTTCTCGACGCAGTCGTCGATGAACACGCGCGCGATGCGGGCCTCGGTGGCGACCTCGGCCAGCTTGAACTTGGTGTTCTGGAATCCGAAGACCGGGCGGCCGAACGCCTCGCGCTCCTTGGTGTAGCGCAGGGTGTGCTCGAGGGCGATCTCCATGCCCGCGACCGCGCCCATGGCCACGATCAGGCGCTCCTGCGGCAGCTGCTGCATCAGCTGGATGAAGCCCTGGCCCTCCTGGGTGCCGAGCAGGTTGGTCACCGGGACGCGCACGTCCTCGAAGAACAGCTCGGAGGTGTCCTGGCCCTTCTGGCCGATCTTGTCGAGCACGCGGCCGCGGCGGAAGCCGGGGCGGTCGGCCTCGACCAGCACCAGCGACACGCCCGAGGCGCCCTGGGTGGGGTCGGTCTTGGCGACCAGGATGATCAGGTCGGCCTGCGCGCCGTTGGTGATGAAGGTCTTCGACCCGTTGATGACGTACTCGTCGCCGTCGCGGATGGCCTTGGCCTTGACGCTCTGCAGGTCGGAGCCGGTGCCGGGCTCGGTCATGGCGATCGCGCCGACGACCTCACCGCTGGCCATCTTCGGCAGCCACTGCTTCTTCTGCTCCTCGGTGCCGTAGGCGAGCAGGTAGTGGGCGACGATGCCGTTGTGCAGGCTGACGCCCCACGAGGTGTCGACGGCGCGGGCCTGCTCCTCCATGAGGACGGCCTCGTGCGCGAAGGTGCCGCCACCGCCGCCGTACTCCTCCGGGATCGACAGACACAGCAGACCCACTTCACCCGCTTTGTTCCACAGGTCGCGGTCCACGTGGTGCTGCTCGCGGTACTTGTCGATATTGGGGACGAGTTCCTTGGCCATGAAGGCACGGGCGAGGTCGCGCAGGGCGTCCAGGTCCTCGTTCATCCAGCTGGACCGGTTCACGGCCATCGAGTCTCCTTACGGCTCGGCACAGCACTGGTCCAGGGGTGACCAGTGGTTACAGATACAGTGTGGACCACTATTGGCGAAGTGGCAATAATGAATTCTCGCCGGCGTGGGCCGGTGTGCGGACGCTACCTTGACGGCGTAAAACGCGTGCCCGATTCGCGTTGTCCGCGAACATTGTTCGACAACGGATCCGCACCGAAGGTGCGAAAACAGTGGTCCGCGCGGAGGTCGGCGATTATCTTTCGGGGTCGCGCTACCGACCGGTATCGCCTGCGCGTGTCGCTCGCGGCGCGCCGAGAATGGGCAGCGGTGTCGGAGCATCGGTTTCGCACCGGAGGGTGTATGGACTATTAATGGCGTGTGCCGTTCACACGTGTGGTCACCCGTCTGCCTTCGCGATGCCGGGGCGGTGGTCAGGCATGACCATCGAGTCTCCCGTCGAGGACGATGTCAGCCAGCTCGCCCAGCGCGTCGAACGGGCGCGTGGGCGCCTCGCCTATCAATTCGATCCCGCGCTGACCGACGCGCTGTCCGAGGACGAGCTGCGCGCGGAGCGGGAACTCGCCGAACGCATCCGTGAACAGGATCGCGAACAGCGCTGGAAGCACACCCAAGCGATGGCGCAGGCCTCCGACCGGGCCAGGAGCACCACCGAAGCGATCGAGAAGGCCGACATGCGAGATCTGCTGCTCGCCAGGAAGGCGATGGCCGCCCAGCGGCGCGAATCGAGCCCGCACGCGAAGCTGGCTTCGCTGTACCGGCATCGGTCGTGGTCGCTCAAGGCGCTGGCGGGCGTCGTCGGCGCCGGCATGTTGTGGTCGGCCGTGAACGTGCAGCACAACATCGCTCCCGGCGGCCCGAGCGATCCGCTGTACTGGTTCAGCTACCTGCTCGAGGCGATGATCAGCGTCTGTTTGATCATCATCATGGTCGGCACGAACAAAGTCGCCGAGTGGGGCGTCATCGACAACCGGCGCCAGGTCGCCATGGCCGAGATCGCGCTGCTCGGCCTCACCGTCACCCTCAACACCTACCCGTATGTGCGCGATGGCCGGTGGTACGACGCCGCGGTGCACGCCGTCGCGCCGGTGATGATCGGTGTCGCGCTGCTCATCCACGACGCCGCCAGCGCGAGGTACGGCCTGGCCATCACCCGGGCGACCAGCCAGGTCAGGGACATGCCCGACCCGGCCGAGAGCATGCTCAACCGGCACGCCACCGAGGGTGTGCGCCTCACCTACACGCCGCCGATGACCGGTCAGGCCCGTGCCGAGGCGTTCGCCGCCGACCAGGCCGCCGCCACCGCGCCGATCAGCCGTGAACCCGCCTGGGCGCCCACCGAGCCGATCGCCACCGGCAACGGTAAGCCCGCCGAGAAGCGCAAGCGGTTCGGCATCGGCAAGCCGGGGTCGGACAAGACCGCGGCCAAGAAGACCGTCGCGCCGCCGTCGGTCGCGCCCGAGCCCGCCGAAGCGGCCAAGCCCGCCGAGACCGTGAAGTCCACCGACTCGGTCCCCGCGGCCCGCAAGAGCACCATCTCCGACATCGAGGCGCGCGTCGAAAAGGCCTTCGCCGAAGCCAACTTCGGCTATGAGGCGATCGAGCCGGTCAACGTCTACGACACCGGCCAATTCCGCATCGCCGAGAGCCTGGAGCAGGAACTCAACGCGATGCGGGAGGCCCGCCGTCAGGCCCGCAAGGAGCGCGCGGGCTCCTGATCACCGCTTGACCGCGCCGCTGATTCGTGCTCGCTGAGCACGGTCGGCGGCTATCGTGCTGCGAATGAACGGGCGTGCGTTCGTCATCGGGGCGGTCGGTCTGCTGTGTGGCTACCTCAGCGGGTACGTCATCGGCCACACGCGAACCAACTTCGCCGTCGTCGCGCGCGACGGGCGGGCGAGCTGGTTCGGGTCGGGGCCGGGGTCGGCCGCGGTGATCGCGGCCGTCGTCGCGGTGGCCGTGGTCGTGCTGCTCGGTCGGTTCCGGGCGCGATATCTGGTCGCGGTGGCGGCGGGGATGGCCGGGCTGGCGATGGTGGTCGCGATCGCGGCGTTGCAGTCCGCCGGGACCTGGTCCGAGCAATGGGTTCTCGGCAGTATCGGTGCCGGGCTGCTGATCGCGGCCGCGGTGCTGCGGCCCGGCGGACAGACCTGGTTCGTCGTCGGATCGATGATCGCGGTGCTGTACGGCGCGCGCATCGACGACAGTGTCGAACTGTCACGGCGTTACGCCGACTACCTGACCACGCGCACCGTGCCCGACCTGCCCGACAGCTGGCCGTTGCTCGTCGCCGCCGTGATCGCGTTGCTGGCGGCGGGTTTCGTGGTCGGGCGGGAGCGGATCGCGCCGGTGTCGTCAGGGCGCGCGGTGGCCGTCGGTGCCGGGGTTCCGCTGGCAGCCGGTGCGCTGATCTGGGCGCTGGGCGTGCTGCCGGGCAATCCGTCGGTGACGGTCGCGGTGGTGGCGGTCGCCGGTGTGGTCGCGGTGAGCCTGTGGTTGCCGCCCGTCGAGGCCGTCTATGTGCTGACCATCCTGGCGATCTCGGCCGCGATCGCGGTCGATCCGGTGGTCGGCGTCGGGCCGGACCGGATCGGCCTGTCGATCCAGATCGGCGCGCTGGCGCTGGGCGCGCTGGTCGGCACGGTGTGGTGGCGGGTTCCGGTGGCCGGGATCGGGCTGTGCGCGCTGGTGACGCTGAGCGGCCTGGTGTCGGTGCTGAGCGGCGGCGCGGTGATCGCCGAACTGGCCTTTCGATTCGTCCTGCCCGCCGCCATCGGCCTGGCGGTCGGCGCCTGCCTGCCGGTCTCGCCGATGACGGTGATCGGCGTGTCGGTGCTGCCCGTGCTGGCCCGGCTGTTCGAGAACAGCCGGGCCGGCCGGGGGTCCGAGCTCGAGCTGGGCTGGACCGTGTACACGCCCGACACCTATACGGTCGCCACGCGCACCGCGCTACCGCTGGCGGTGGCCACCGTGGTGATCCTGGGCTGCGCGGGACTGGTGCGGTGGCGGCAGCGTGACGGCGCCGACCAGGGACAGCCCGTGATCTAGCCGAAGATGCCGCCGGAATGACCCGCCTGCTGGCCGCCGCCGGTGCCGCCGATGAAGCCGCCGGGCGGCATCTCCGAGGGCTGCACGATGACGAAGCCGCGCCCGGTGAACGACAGCGTGCTCGCCTCACCGGTGCTGCGGCCCATCAGCCTGCCCAGGCCGAACGAGTCGTTGCGCTTGATCCCGGTCTGCAGGCTCGACGACCACGCGACAGCGGCGTTGGGGTCGGCGAAGGTGGGCTGGTCGACGGTGAGGACCACCGGGGTGCCGTGGGTGGTGATGGCGATGCGGCCGCGACCGGTGAACACACAGTTGAACAGGCCCGCGTTGGAGGCGTAGCCCGCGGCGCCCTGGACCCGGCCGATGTCGTAGCGCAGGGTCGAGTCGAAGGCCAGCACGTTGGCGCCGTTGATGGTGAGGCCGTCGGTCCCGTCGAGGTCGATGATGTGCACGTCGGCGGCACTGTTGGCGACGAACAGGTCGCCGCGGCCGGTCACCTTCATCAGCGGCACGCCCTCCCCGGTCAGGTGCTGCCGGATGGCGCGGCCGATGCCGCCGGAGCCGAGCGCCTGGAACTGGAGGTCGCCCTGGTAGGCCACCATCGAACCGGCCCTGGCCATCACCTCGCCGTTGAGGCCGACCTTGATCATCTTGCCGCCCTGCTTCTGGATCCCGAGGCCGTTGACCTCGGCGTGCGAGGGGTCGAACAGGTCGCTGTGCACGGGCTGGGCTCCTTGCTGGGAAGGGAACGGAGACTGCGGGGCGGGAGCTCCCGGATACGGCGGAGGTGGGACGGGCGCGGCCTGGCCGGGCGGGAAGGCCACGGTCGGCGCGCTCGGTGGGTAGGCGGGGGGCGGGCCCGGTGGAGTGGCGGGCGGGGTGCTCGGCGGGTAAGCGGGCGGCGGGGTGGGCGCGGGCGGTTCCGGCTCGTCGTCGAGGTTCACGCCGAACGCCGAGGCGATCCCGGCCAGGCCGTCGTCGTAGCCCTGCCCGATCGCCCTGACCTTCCACGCGTCACCACGCCGGTAGATCTCGACACACACGACACCGCTCTCGGTGGTGAGCCGGGGGATCGGGAAAGTCAGTGTCCCCGAGGTCGATCCGATGGTGGTGGTCAGCTCGCCGACGGCGGCGAAGGTGGTGGGACCGCGTCCGTCCAGGCTCGCGGTCACCACCACCTTGTCCACGTCGGCGGGCAGCGCGGAGGTCCGCACCTGCACCACGTCCGGTCCGCCGTTGCCGTGCCGGTAGACGACGCCGGGCCCGGTCGGCTGATTGAAGAAGACGAAGTCGGCGTCGGAACGCACGACTCCGGCTGTGTTCAGCAACAGGGCCGAGACGTCGACCGAGGCCGAACTCGCCACGGTGACGGTCAGCTCGTCACCGGGGGCGGGGCGGTTCTCGCCGGGAGCCAGCGCGGTCACGACACCACGTCCCATGACTGGGTGGTTTGTCCGATTCGAAATCGTTCCACGGCCTCGATAGTGCCGTGTGTGCCGCCGCCGCGCCAGCTGCCCCTGTCAGCGCGGCTGTTCCCGGTCCAGCGGGATTTCCAGATGCACGGTCTGGAATCCGTCGTGGGGGCCGCGCGCGTCGTGCACGACCCGGCCGAAGGTGAGCCAGAACTCCAGGGCGCCGGGTGTCCGCGCGTCGGTGTGCAGGTACAGCTTCTCGAACGACGACGTGGCGCGCACGTGCTCGATCGCCGCCGCGACCAGCCGGGTGGCCAGGCCGCGCCGGTGGTGTTCGGGCCGGACGTAGACCCGGAACAGCTGCGCGGTGGTCGCGTCCGGATAGGCCAGGGCGAGCTCGGCCGGATGCGGTGGGTGCGCGGGCCCCTGCGCCCGGACCGCGGTGGTCGCGACGATCGCGCCGTCGTGTTCGGCGACCCAGAGCCGATGGCGGGGCTCGCGCAGGTACGCGTTCTCCGGATCGATCACGTCCTGGTGGTATTCGGGCAGGTAGCCGATGCCGAACACGCGATAGAAGGTGTCGAGCATGACGCTGCGCGCGCCCGGCAGATCCGCGAGTCCGGCGGGCCGGACGAGATAGTCGGTGGTGGCGGTGGTCATCGCACCCGCTCCAGTTCCCGGTCGAGCACTTCCAGTCCCTCGACCGCGACCGGTCCCGGCCCGGTGTAACCGAAGGGCGCCACGATGATCCGGTCGTCGCGGATCGCGCGCAGCCCGGCGAGTTCGGGTCGCTGACGCAGCGCGGTGCGGACCGCCTCGGGCGTCTGATCGCCCTGGGTGAGCAGGATGATCACCGCCGGATCGCGGGCGATGAGGGTCTCGGTATTGGCTTCGAAGTTGCGCTTGTCGATGCCGCCGTAGATGTTGTCCAGGCCCAGGATCTTCATCTGGGCGTCGACGGTGCTCTTGGCCCCGTAGGCCTTCAGCTGGGCGCCGTCGCGGGAGATGATCAGCGCCGCGGCCGGAATGCGGGCGGCGCCTGCCGGATGCCGCTGGGTGACGGCGTCGACGCGGCGCTGTAATGCGGTGACCTCGGCGTCGGCGGCACTCGCGGTGCCGAAGAGCTTGCCGTAGAGGGAGATGTCGGCGAACACGTCCTCGAAGGTGCCCGCCGCGTCGCGGCAGTAGCCGCGGGTCACGATCAGCGGGATGTTCACCTGGGCGAGGTCGTCGGGGGTCACCGAGAGTCCTTCGACGCTCACCACCAGGTCGGGGGCGCGGCTGATGATCTCCTCGCGCGCGAGTTCCGCGGTCGGCGCGGTGATTTCGATGCCTTTCAGCCGATCGCCGTATTCGCCGGGGAAGGCGGCGGCTTCGAAGGTGCGGGTGACGATGCGATCGGCCGCGCCCGCCGCGGCGATCAGCGGAGCGGCGATGGACCCGACGGTGACGACGCGCTGCGGCGGCGCGGTGAAGGTGACCTCGCGACCGCAGCTCGAGATCGTCATCGGGAAGCCGTCGGCAGCCGGGGTGGTGGCCGGGGCGGGCGTGCCGCACCCGGCGACGACGGCACTGGTGAGCAGGGCGAGAACGGGCAACGTCGCACGGCGCGACGCGGAGACACCTGAGAACACGGTGATCGGGTTTCCTTTCGTGGAGCGAAGAATTCAGGAGGCCGGGGCCTGGAAGCGCCGGATCAGGATCAGCAGCAGGGGCGCGCCGACGGCTGCGGTGACGATGCCGATGGGCAGCTCGCGCGGCGCGAACACCGTCCGCGCGGCCACATCGGCGACCACCAGAAACAGCGCCCCCAGCAGCCCGCTGACCACCAGCAGCTGTCGGTGCGCCGCACCGGCGCAGAGCCGGGCGACGTGCGGCACGATCAGCCCGACGAAGCCGATGGCACCGGCCACGGCCACCACCGCGCCGACGGCCAGCGCGACGATCAGCAACGCCCACAACCGGATCCGGTTCGGGGCGACGCCGAGCGTGCGCGCGGTGTCGTCGCCCGCGGCCAGCGCGTCCAGGCGCGGAGCCAGCAGCAGCACCGCGACCGTGGTCACCGCGACGACGGCCACCGTGGTCGCCACCGAGGACCACGCGGCGGGTGCCAGCGAACCGAGCAGCCAGAACAGCACCGTCCGGGCGCCTTCGGGCCGGTCGGAGGCGAAGATCAGGAAGCTGGTCGCCGCGGCGAAGATGTAGCCGATCGTGACCCCGCCCAGCAGTAGCCGCAGCGAGGTGAGCTGTCCGTTGATCCGCGCGATGACGAACAGCAGCGCGGTGGCGGCCAGCGCGCCGACGAACGCGCTCGCCGCCAGGGCCGTCGCCGTCGTCGCCGCGGTGATCCCGAACAGCAGATACACCGCGGCGCCGGTCGAGGCGCCGGAGGTGACGCCGAGGATGTGCGGGTCGGCGAGCACATTGCGCACCACGGTCTGCAGCACCGCACCGGTGATCGCCAGTGCCGCCCCGACGAGCGCGCCGAGCAGCACCCGGGGCACCCGCACCAGCCAGACGATGGAGTCCTGCGCGGCGGTCCAGTCGGCCGTCACCGGGTGCCCGAGGGTGTGGTGGCCGATGATCCGCGCGACCGTGCCCGGCGGCACCGCCACCGGCCCCAGCCCCGCGGCCACCAGCAGGGTCACCACGAGCGCGACACCCAGTACACCGGCCGGCAGGAGCGCGCGCCGCCGGTGCCGGGCGTGGTCGAGATCGTCGACCGTGGGTGGGATCGTGAGCGTCGCGGTCATCGCGCAACCGCCTCTCGGTTCGCGGGCGACGGTGCGTCGTCGCTCGGTGGGTCGGGATCGCCGGGGTCCGCGGTGGATGCTCGCGCCTGCACCGATCGGTCGGCCGGGGCGGCCGCTGGTTGGTTGGCCCGGGCGGCTATCGGTTCGTCGGTGGGGCCGAAGAGGAGTTGGATCGCGCCGAAGGCGGTGGTCCGGCGGACCGGGATGCCGTAGACGGGCTCGAGGACTTCCGGGGTCAGGACGTCGGACACGGTGCCCGCGGCGGCGACCCGGCCGCCGTCGAGCAGGACGAGCCGGTCGCAGTAGCGCGCGGCCAGGTTCAGCTCGTGCAGCACCACGATGGTGGTGGTCGCGGTGAGGCCGCGGACCAGGCCGAGCAGTTCGTGTTGGTAGCGGATGTCGAGGTGGTTGGTCGGTTCGTCGAGCAGCAGGTGGTCGGCCTGCTGGGCCAGCGCCCTGGCGATCAGGACGCGCTGCCGTTCGCCGCCGGACAGGGTCGCGAACCGGCGTTCGGCCAGCGCTCGCGCCCCGACGTGGTCGAGCGCGGCCGCGGCGGCGATCCGGTCGGCGCGTGCATACCCTTGGAACGCACCGACCCACGGCGACCGGCCGAGCAGCACCGTCTCGGCGACGGTGACCGGGGTGTCTGGCGGGGATTCCTGGGCGACCACGGCCAGCCGGCTCGCGAGCGCCCGGCCGCGCAGCTGGTCGACCGGCGTCGTATCGATCACGACGGTGCCGCCCGCCGGGCGCAGCGCGCGATACATCAACCGCAGCAGGGTGGACTTGCCGGACCCGTTCGGCCCGATCAGCCCGATCGTGCTGCCCTGGTCGACCTGGAAGGTGATGTCGTCGAGGGTCGTTCGGCCGTCGTAGGTGAAGCGGATCTGGTCGACGGTGATCATCGCGGTGTGCTCTCTGCTCGGGGGTGGGACGACAGGTGGGCGCGCTCGCGCGGCGGCGTGTCGACGGCGGGCCGCCACGAGTGGTGCACCGTGACCGAGCAGGCGAAGCCGTCGCAGATGCGCCGCGCGGCGAGAACCTGCTCGCGCAGCCGGGAATCGCTGTCGGCCAGCAGGATCCCCGTCGTGGTGCCGCTGTGCGCGACGACGACGCCGAGCGCGCCGATCGCGCGCGCCGCGCGGATCGTCGCGTCCAGATGCGGCCGGTCCCGCAGCGTCGCGCTGAGCACCGCGCTGCGGGTGGCGACCGCCCCGACCCCGGCGAGGTCGCCGCGTGCGACCGCGACCGTCAGTTCGCTCAGCAGCCGGTCGTATTCGCGCTTGTCGGCCGGGCCGAAACACGGCCCGGCGCGGTTGAATTCGACGGTGTCGACCGCACCGCCCTCGTCGCCGGTGACGATGGTCAGCGGCGGCAGCGTGCCGAGCCGGGCGAGCAGCCTGACCTCGCGATGGAAGTAGGCGACGGTGCCCGGATACATGACGCCGTCAGAGGGTTCGATGGCGCGCAGGTCGGCCTCGAGTTCGTCGACGGGCACGGTGCGGCCCTCGGCGTCGGCGACCGCGCGAGCGGTGGCGACGAGGTCGGCGGTGGAACTGGCCAGGCCCTTGCCCTCGGGCAGTTCGCTGTGCAGGGTCAGCCGTCCGCCCCGCAGCACCCGGGACCGGGCGACCATCGCGCTCGCCAGCCTGCGCGCCTTCGACTTCTGTTCCGGCACCACGGTGATGCCGTCGCCGCCGGGCTCGAAGACGGCCACGGAGCCGCGCCGGATGGGCAGGGTGACCAGGAAGTGCCGATCACGCGCGGTGACGCCTTGCAGCAGTTCCCCGCAGCTGCCGTAGGCGCGCCCGACGCCGATCCCGGACGCGGTGAGGTCGGTGGTCATCGGTGTCACCGCCGTTCGCCGGGAGAGTCGCCGCTGGGTACCGTGGCCGCCGACGCCCCGCGAGAGGCACCGCTACGGGTGGCGCCGGGCGCGCGGGCCGCGAGATCGGGAGTTCCGCCGATGCCGGTGGAGCTGGGAATGCGGCCCGGGGGAGCAGGAGGGGCATCGCTACCGGTGGCGCCGGGCTTGCGCGTGGGGGAAGTCGCAGGGGCGACGGCATCGGTGGCGCCGGGCATGCGCGCTGGGGGAGCCGGCGGGGCGTCGGTGTCGATGGTCTCGGGGCCGGGGCCGGGGCCGGGGCCGGGGCCGGGGCCGGGCAGCACGTCGTGGTGGTGCAGGCGTAGCAGGGCGAACGCCGACAGCAGTCCCGCCGCGGCGCAGAGCAGGGCGGGCGGCCAGGTGAGTGGTCCGCCCGCGCGATCGAGTACCCAGCCGATCACCGAGGTGGCCACGACCGTGAACACCCCCGACGCCAGATAGAACGCACCGAAATACGTTCCGGTCAGTCGATTCCCGGCGAAGCGGCCGATCGCCTCGTTCACGAACGGTTGCACCGCCGTCACACCGAGAGCCAGCAGCACCGCGGCCGCCACCACAGGCGCGACGCGGATCACGGTGCCCACCAGACCATCACCCGCCGCCGCGACCAGCCCCGCCAGGGCGGGTGGCAGCAGGAACGACAGACCCATGATCGCCATCCCGAGCGCCATCGCGGGCCCCCGCCGCGATCGGCGCGCCAGCACCGTGGTGACCCGCACCTGCAACGCCACCACCGCGATCGTCTCCACCACGAACAGCGCGGCCACCGCGGCGGGACCGTGCCCCGGCCCCGCGCTGTCCTGTGCCTGCAGGGTGAACACGAAGTAGATCTGGCTCTGCAGCGCGAACATCGGCATCAGGGCGAGGGTGAAGGCCCAGAACCGGCGATCGGTGAACACCGTCGCGAAGTCGGCCCCGACGCCGCCGTCGTGCCGGGGCACCGGACGGGCGGGCAGCAGCAGCCACTGCACCACCGCGAGCACCGCGAAGATCGCGGCCGCGACCAGCGCGGATATCCGGAAGCCCGCCGCGATCAGGACGGTGCCGAGCACCGGACCGATCGCCGAGCCCGCGTTGCCGAACACGTTGAACAGCGCGAACGCCTGCGCGGAACGGGCACCGCTGTCGCGGGCGATGAAGGCCCGGACCGCCGGATTGAACAGTGCCCCCGCGAAACCGGTGAGCACCGAGGCCGCCAGCACCACCGGCAGCGACCCGCCCACGGCGAACAGCGCGAAGCCGAGCGCCCGGACGGCGAGTCCGGTCATGATCACGCCGCGGGCGCCGAGCCGGTCCGCCGCCGAGCCGCCGACCAGGAACAGTCCCTGCTGGCTGAGATTGCGGACCCCGAGCACCACACCGACCACCGCGGCCGACAGGGCGAGGTCGTCGAGGAGGTACTCCGCCAGGAAGGGCACCAGCAGGTAGAAGCCGATATGTCCGACAAGGTGATTCACCAGCAGCAGCCGCACCGCACCCGGCATCGCGCGGAACGTGGCCGGCCCGTTCATCCGGCGGCCCCGCCGCGCGACCGCGAACCCGGCGCGGCGGCCGGCGAGCCGGATCACGCCGTCACCTCCGCGGCGGGATCGCGCACGATCGCGCAGCGGCCCCAGCCGGTCACCTCTGACCCCGTGGGCGATTCGAGCTCTGCCGGTGCGTGAGCGTGCGGGCCGAGCAGGTTGTTGGCGTGGCACCAGTCGTCGTCGTAGATGGTGCGCAGGTAACGGTGCGGCCCGTCGGGAAACACGGTGAGCACCCGGGCTTCCGGTGCGCGGTCGGCGGCCCAGCCCGCGACCAGGGCGGCGGCGCCCGTGCTCCAGCCGCCGGCGATCCCGGTCGAGGCCGCGAGCCGACGGCACGACGCGACCGCCTCACTGGCACCCACCCAGTGCACCTCGTCGAAATCGGCGTAGGCCACATTGCGGGGCAGGATGCTGCTGCCCAGACCGCGCATGAGTCTGCGCCGGTCGGGCTGGCCGAAGATGCGGGAACCGACCGCGTCCACCCCGATCACCCGCAGGTGGGGCCACCGGGTGCGCAGTACCCGGGTGAGCCCGGCGCAATGTCCGCCCGAGCCGATCGAGGCGACGAGCACATCGACGGTGTCGACCTGGTC
Source organism: Nocardia sp. No.11 (assembly GCF_038752175.1). Taxonomy (NCBI): domain Bacteria; kingdom Bacillati; phylum Actinomycetota; class Actinomycetes; order Mycobacteriales; family Nocardiaceae; genus Nocardia; species Nocardia sp. No.11. The sequence goes on from NZ_JBCGFB010000069.1 coordinate 28,072, forward strand.
GAGGATCTCCGCACCCATCGCCTGGTAGCCGCCCGCGTTGTCGGGGTTGTCGTACTGGTCGGGCCAATAGGCGCCCGGTGTCGCGGCGAGCAGTTCGGCGAGCCGGTCCAGCCGGGCGCGCTGCCACCCGCCCGTCGGGTGCGGGGTGGCGACGACCTGGAGGGTGATCCCGAAGGCCGAGAACAGCGAGCGCAGTTCGGGTTCCAGCTCGTCGTCGACCACGAGCAGGACCGGATGCCCGAGTGCCTTGCCCGCCAGCGCCAACCCCAGACCGAGGGTGCCGCTGGTGGATTCGATGATGGTCGCGCCCGGCGCCAGTTCGCCGCGGGCCGTAGCGCCCCGCAGCATCGACAGGGCCGCGCGAGCCTTCATGCCCGCGATGCTCGCGGCTTCGAGTTTCGCCGTGTACCAGCTGCTTTCGGTGGCGATCGGCACGACGGGCGTACCACCGACGAGCTGGAGCAGGGCGGGCTGCGGTGTGGTCATGAGCGCTCTCGATAGGTGACGACGGTGCTGGGTCCGCCGTCGAGGGAGAAGAACGGGTACGGCTCGGCCGAGATCGCGTGCACGCCGGCGCCGAGGAACCACGGCAGCACCGCGCTCCCGGTCTGGGCGAACAGCACCAGCGGGAGACCACGATCGACGGCGATAGCGCGCAGCGTGTCGAAACTGCCGTTACCCAGCGTCATTCCGGTGACCAGCAGCGCGTCGAAGTCCGGCGGGGCCGCCGCGACGGACTCGTACACGGGCTCACCCCATTCGGTGACGCCGCCCGCGAGGTCACACGGCAGATACTCGATCGCCCGCGCCCGTAGTTCGGCCAGCAGCGAGCCGACCACCCCGACGACCAGCACCTTGCCGACCCCGGCGGGCAGCAGGTCGACCACCGCCATGGCCCGGCGACGGGACTTCGTCAGGGAGGTCGGCCCGTCGATCACCACCGGTTCGCCCGTCGCCCCGGCCGCGCGCGGATGCGGCCGCGTGTGCATCAGGTAGGCGTCCAGGGCCGCGATCCGGACCTCGGCGCGCGGATGGGCGAGCAACTCCGCGATCGAGGCCGCGACGCAGTCGTCGACGAGTTCGGTGGTGGCCGTGCCGGGTTCGAGCCCGCACGAGCCGACGGCCGCGCCGAGCCGGATGCTCAGCACCTCGTTGCGGTAGCCGCGGGTCCGGCCTGGGTGGTGGGTGCCGTAGGTGGTGCGGAACGCGGTCGAGGCGTGCAGGGACGTGGCGTCGGGCCCGAGCAGGCCCGCGCGCGCCCACTCGGTGAGTTCGGCGACCGAGGGGGGACAGGCGGCGACGGTCATGCCGGACCACCCGGCGCGGCGAGCTCGAAGCGCAGGTCTGCGATCAGTTTTCGGGCCGGCTCACCCGCGCCACCGGGCGCGGTGTCGGTCACCATGACATGACCGAGGTAGCTGTTGTTGTCGGTCGCCGGCCGCACCCGCGTGCCGAGCGCCGCGAGGGTGTACTCCACGATCCGGGGATCCTCGGCCCAGTGGGCGGCGCCGTCGATGCCCGTGAGTTCGCCGGTCCCGGTGGGCACGGCGAACGCGACCGCCGCGCTCGCCACCGCGGTCGGGCGAGGTGTCAGATCCGGGACGCCACCCGCGGCGACCTCGGCATAGGTCGCGGCCAAGTCGATTCCGGTCACCCGCCGGATGAGTTCGGTGATGCGGTTGCCCGCGGGCCGCGGGTTCACCTCGATCAGGCGCGGGCCCCGCGCGCCCAGCTTGATCTCGGTGTGCGCGACGGTCGCGTCCAGGCCCAGCGCGGCGACGGCCGCCACCGCGAGTTCGACGACGGCCGCCGTCTCGGTGTCCGACAGCGCGGCGGGAAACATGTGACCCGCTTCGATGAACGCGGGTTCCCCGGTGAGCTGCTTGTCGGTCACGCCGATCACCGTCGTGCGGCCACCCACGGTCACCGTCTCGACGCTGAATTCCGGTCCGTCGACACACTCCTCGAGCAGCACCCGTGGTGAGCGGCGCTGGCCACGCGCGTTCACCGGAAACCCGGCGATCCGGTCCACCGCGGCACGCAGCTCGGTCTCGTTCTCGACGCGGCGCACGAACATCCCGCCGCACAGATCGACCGGCTTCACCACCAGTGGATAGCCGAGAATCGCGGCGGCGCCGACGATCTCGTCCCAGTCCTGCGCGATCTCGAAGGCGGGGCCCGCGACACCGGCGGCGTGGCAGAGCTGTCTGGTCCGGTACTTGTCACACGCGTCGGCCACGGCGGTGCGCCCGGCGCCCGGCAGGCCGAGGTCGGCGGCGATCGCGGCGACCGTCGGCAGGTAGTAGTCGCAGGAGGTGAGTACGCCGTCGAAACCGAAGACCTCGTGCAGTTTTCGCACGTAGGGCAGCAGCGTGGCCTCGTCGTTGGTCTCGGCGGTGAACACGTTGTCCGCGGCGAGCAGGGGGTGCGGGGTCGGTGTCCCCGGTCGGAGGTAGTGCGCGAGATCCCTGGTCAGGAAGCTGAACCTGTGCCCGGTGTCCTTGATTCCCGCCGGGAGCAGGGTGCTCATCGAGCCGACCCAACTCTCCACCATCAGCAGATGTCCCACGTAGCCTCCCAGCCTCGAGCAAGGTGCTAATGATAACCATTATCGTTAAGATGCGACAGTCGAGCGCTCGCTCGATCGGAAATGATGAGGAAGACGCATGTTGATGAGGAAATTCGTAGTGCCCGCCGTGCTTTCGCTGGCGGCGTTGACGGCCGCCACCGGGGCGGCGCACGCGCAGGCGCCGGAGCGACCGGTGTCCTTCACCGCCCACGCCACCGAGACCGCGTCGATCATCGAGATCGAGCAGGGCTCGCTGGTGGTGGACAACGGGGCGCTGCAGGTGCGCGACACGGCGGGCACCGTCGTCGCCGCGACGCCGCTGACCTTCGCCGTCGACGATTTCGAGTTCCCGATCGCCGCCGAGATCACCGGCCGCA
>NZ_JBCGFB010000070.1:0-30934 GCF_038752175.1 Nocardia sp. No.11
TGCCCGCGCACCGGGTCGATCGGCGTCGCGCCGGTGGCGGCGGCCGGGGTGGTGCCGGTGTCGCGCAGCGCCTGGCCGATGGCGCGGCGCTCGCCGGATTCGAAGGAGCCGAAGGTGCGGCGCAGCAGGGGAAGGGTGGCGACGAACTGGTCCTCGCTGAGTTCGCGGAGCCACTCGTCGATGCGGCGCAACAACTCCCGGTCGTGGACCAGGAGCAGGCCGCGCCCGCCGAGGAAGCCGTCGATCCAGGCGGCCTTGGCGGCGGGGGTGTTGCCGACCGACAGCGCGGCGGCCAGGCGACGGGCCGAGTCGGCGTCGTCGATGCGTTCGGCGTCGCACAGCAGGCGCACCGCGCGGCCGCTGATCGCGCCGTGCACATCGTCGCGATCGGCGATGCGCTGCAGCGTGGCCAGCCATTCGCTGGTGGTGTGGTCGTCGTCGCGGGTGCTGATCGCGGTGTGCGCGGCATCGATCTGGGCGCGCAGCGCCTCGGCCGCGTCGGTGTCGAGACCGGTGACGGCGCCGGGCAGGCCGGCGCAGATCCGCACCAGCAGCCCGTCGGCCACGTGGGCCAGCGCCTTGGTGTCGGTGCCCCGGACATCGCCGTAGCGCAGCGTCCTGGTCAGCCCGGGGAGCGCGCCCAGCAGATGGGTGACGTCGTGGTCGAGCGCCGCGGCCGCTTCCAGCCGGGTGATCAGGCCGTCGGTGGCCCCGCCCAGATCGGCCAGCAGCGCCATCTCCAGCGCGTCGGCGAGATCGGCGACGGAGACGCCGTCCCGGCTCGCGGTGTCGAGGATCTTGGCTTCGGCGGCGGTGCGCAGCGTGGTGCCCCAGACCGCGGCCTCGACGATGCGGACCTCGAATTCCGGTTCCCAGCGCAGGGTCCAGGTCTCCCGGAAGGTGCCGGTGTTGCGGACCTCGCCGACCGTCGGGGTGCCCCAGTCGACGCCGAGCAGCCGCAGCCGGTGCAGCAGCTGTGAGCGCTCGACATCACGCTCCTTGCGCAGGTCCAGATCGACCGTGCGGGCCAGGGCTTCCTGCTTGAGCCGCAGGGTCTTGCTGCGTGCCCGCAGATCCGCCGCCAGCGGCACGGTCGGGGTGTCCGCGGGGACGCCGCCGAGCGTCTCACCGACCACGAGTTCGTCGATCACCAGCCGCAGCATGGTCTCGTCGCCGCCGCACATCACCGCGCGCACGGCCTCGGTGACCTCGGACAATCCGGCCAGCGGCCGCCCGCGCAGCGCGGCCAGGGTGTCGGCCAGCCGCACCGCTTCGATGATGTGCGCGCTCGACACCGGCAGATCGTGTGCCCGCAAGACCCCGGCGACCTTGGTCAGCCAGCGCGCCACCGGGCGCTCGGTCTCGGTGAACAGGTGGTGATACCAGCCCGGCGAGGTGACCCCGGCCCCGTACCCCGAGCCCGCCGCCAGCCGCGAATGCGTCCACGGCACCCAGGTCAGCGCGGTCTTGATCTTCGGCAATCCCTTGAGCAGCCGCGCGTCCGGCGCGGCCGGTCCGAGCGTCCCGGTCAGTGCGGGCGCGTGCCAGGCGCCGCACACCACGGCCAGCCGCTTCGCCCCGTCCTTGAGCGTCTGCCGCATCACCTGCCGCATGTACGCCTCGCGTCGCAGGGTGTGCTGGTCCACGACCAGCGGTGCGAGCGCGGGGTTCTCGGGATCGGCGGTCAGCGGAGAGCCCGATTCGGGTACGGCGAAGAGGTTCGGAGACGGCGAATCATCGCTGGGGAGCTCATCGCGGTGGGGAAGTGCCGTCTCGGTGGGGAGCGCGGCGAAGTCTGGTTCCGGTGTCGCCCGGTCGGGGTGCCCGGTCGGCGCGTGATGGATCGCGTCCTCGCGCAGGGCGGCCATCGCCTCGGCGATGGCGTCGAAAGCGGCACTGTCGGGGACGGATTCGACGACGGCGTCCCACCAGCGCTCGGCGTCGTCATAGCCCGCGGCCGAGGCGAGGGCGGCCAGCGGATCGGTGCGGTCGCCGCGTGACTCGTCGTCGGCGGCCAGGGTGTTCGCGGCGGGCAGATCGCAGAAGCGCACCGGCACGGCGTGGTCGACGCCGTAGCGCATGGCCTGCCACTCCGGGGAGAACACCGCGAACGGCCAGAAGGCGGCTCGGGCAGGGGTATCCGGGACGTACGCCAGCAGGGCGACCGGCGGATTCATGGTGTCGGCGGCGACGAAGCCGACCAGGGGGTCGGCGTCGGCGGGACCCTCGATGAGGATGGCGTCGGGGCGGAACTCCTCGAGCGCCTGCCGCAGCGATCGGGCCGAACCCGGCCCGTGGTGGCGGATGCCGAATACGTGCGTCACCGCGGCGTCACCCGGCTCGGCCCGGCGGCCCGCCTGGGTGTCGTGCGTGGTCGGCTCCGCGGTGACCTCGTTCGCGGTCTGATTCATCGAAAACCCCATGTGTGCGGTCTGTTCGTCCTCCCCGTCGGCCCCGGCGTCAGTGCGAGATCTCGCGGCAGGCGCGGTAGAAGTCGGCCCAGTCCGGGCGCTCGCGCACCACGGCCTCGAGGTATTCGGTCCAGATCACCGAGTCGGCGACCGGGTCCTTGATCACCGAACCGAGCACGGCGCCAGCGATATCGGATGCGCGCAGCACGCCGTCACCGAAGTGCGCCGACAGAGCCAGGCCGTTGGTGATCACCGAGATGGCCTCGGCCGTGGACAGCGTGCCCGAGGGCGACTTGAGCTTGGTGCGGCCGTCGGCGGTGATCCCGGAGCGCAGTTCGCGGAACACCCGCACCACCCGGCGGACCTCCTCGGCCGCGGCGGGCACGGTCGGCAATTCCAGTGCGGCGCCGAGCTGTTCGACTCGCCTGCTGACGATGGCGACCTCGGAATCCTCGTCGGCGGGCAGTGGCAGCACCACGGTGTTGAAGCGGCGGCGCAGCGCCGAGGACAGATCGTTCACGCCGCGATCGCGATCGTTGGCGGTGGCGATCACGTTGAAACCCTTGGCCGCCTGCACTTCCGCGCCCAGCTCGGGCACCGGCAGGGTCTTCTCGGACAGGATGGTGATCAGCGCGTCCTGCACATCCGACGGGATGCGGGTCAGCTCCTCGATGCGAGCGATGGCTCCGGTCCGCATGGCCGTCATCACCGGCGAGGCCACCAGTGCGGCATCGCTCGGGCCCTCGGCCAGCAGCCGGGCGTAGTTCCAGCCGTAGCGGATCGCCTCCTCGGCGGTGCCCGAGGTGCCCTGCACCAGCAGCGTCGACTCCCCGCTGATGGCGGCCGAGAGATGTTCCGACACCCAGGTCTTCGCGGTGCCGGGCACGCCGAGCAGCAGCAGCGCGCGATCGGTGGCCAGGGTCGCGACGGCTACCTCCATCAGCCGCCGCGGCCCGACGTACTTCGGGGTGATGACCGTGCCGTCGGCGAGCGTGCCACCGAGCACATAGGTGACCACCGCCCACGGCGAGAGCCGCCAGGACGGCGGCCGGGGCCGGTCGTCGACGCGGGCCAGCGCGGCCAGCTCGTCGGCGAAGGCCTGTTCGGCGTGCGGACGCAACAGGGTGGTTGCCGGTTCGGTGGTGGTCATCGCAGCTCCTCGAGCATGGTCGCGCGGTCGGTGAGGTCGTGGGCGAGGCGGTGGAAGGCCTGTTGCCAGGCGGGGTCGTCGGTGCTGTCGGCGAGCGCGGTGACGCGCGCGGCCAGGTCGACGGGCAGATGGACGCCCGCCGCGGTGATCAGGGCCCGGTCGGCGTACACGCCGGCGTTCGCGTGGGCCTGCCGGGAGGTCGTGCGGGCGCGTGTACCGAGCAGTCGCACCACGTGCTCGGCGACCGGTCGCGGCCACGGGTGGTCGAGGCCGGGCAGGATCGCGTGCAGTTCGGTGAGCTGGTGCGCGTCGAGGTCGAGCACGTGCTCGATCCGGTCTGCGGCATCGAGCAGAGTGAACAGCTCGCGGCGGCGCAGGACGGCCTGCTCGGTCGGGGTCGCGTGCGCGAACAGCGCACGGGCCCAGGAGGTGTCGCGCTGGGTGAGAGCGGCGTCGACCCAGCCGTCGACGATCGCCTTGGCGTAGCGCGGCGGCAGGGTCAGGGTCAGGGCGGCGGTCGCGGTGGCCGATCCGGTGGCGCCGACGAGCTGATCCCACGCGGTCAGCGGGGTCGCCGCGATCGCCTGGTGCAGCGTCTTGAGCGTCGAGTCCGGGGTGTCCCAGCGCAGGGTGGCCTGGTCGGTGCCGTCGGTGATGCCGTCGCGCCTGGCCTGCGCGTCGACCGCGGCGGGCACGGCGACTTCGACCGTGCCGTCGGCGGCGACGCGCAGCCACGACGACACCAGCGCCGCCATCCGCTGCCCCAGCGCCGAACCGGGCAGCCGGGCCAGCAGGCCCGCCGCGGTGCGCCGCACATCGCCGCGGCGATCGTCGAGGGCGCGCTCGAGCAGGGCTTCGTCGTCGAGACTCAGCCCGTCGACGAGCAGCGCGAGCAGCTCGGCCTTGATNCAGCGCCGCCATCCGCTGCCCCAGCGCCGAACCGGGCAGCCGGGCCAGCAGGCCCGCCGCGGTGCGCCGCACATCGCCGCGGCGATCGTCGAGGGCGCGCTCGAGCAGGGCTTCGTCGTCGAGACTCAGCCCGTCGACGAGCAGCGCGAGCAGCTCGGCCTTGATCGGACCCGATTCCTTGGCCCACGCGGTACCCAGCACCTCGAGCGCGGTGGCGGGATCGGTACGACGCAGCCGCGCCAGCCAGTCCTTGCGCTCACCCGGCGCGCCGAACAGCCAGACATCCGCCGCGCCAGGTGATCCGTCGATTTCCTCGGGTGCGGACGGATCGGCGACCCGGTCCACCGGGAACGCGTCGAGCAGACTCGACCACGCCGGGTTCCGCGCCGCCAGCCATCGGCCGCGCCGGCCGGCCAGCCGCAGCAGCGGCCCGCGCAACTGGACGTCGGCGGCCGCGGTGAGCGCGTGCACGCACAGCACATCCGGCAGCCGGTAGTCGAACGGTGCCGCGGCGGCGAACCATTCGGGCAGGAACGCCGACTTCTCGGTCAGCAGGCGGCGAAGTCGGTCGGCGGCCTGGCGGGGCAGCAGCGGGCGCGGGTCGTCCGGCGCAGGCTCTGGCTTCGGCGCGGTACCCGGCATCCGTCCGCCGCGCAGGTAGAGATCTTGCAGGGCGGCCGCGTCGAGCAGGCGGACCGCCGGTTCGCCCGCGCGCTGCGGTACCGCCGCCGTGACGGCGGCGTCGAGCCGGACCCCGTCGGCGCTGCGCCGCGCGGTGCCGAGCAGCGCGACCGAGACCAGTTCGGCCAGTTCGGGAGTCGGCGCCGAGTGAGTGGGGAACTCGGTCTCCAGATCGGTGACCTCACCCGCGCTCAACACCGAGATCGGATCGAATCCGTCGGCGCGCCACTCGCCGGTGACCGTCACCGGATGACCACCGGCGACCGCGAACAGCCGCCACGGCCGCACCCCGGCGGGCAGCGGCAGGGCCGCGCCGTCGGCATCGACGAGTTGCCACCCGTGCTCGTCGAGCACCGGCACCACATCGGCCAGCAGGGCGGGCCAGGCGCGCAGCCACGGATCGGCACCCAGTGCCGAGGCGTAGGCGTCGAGCGCGTCGCCGATGGTGACACCGCCGATCGCGGGCACGGTGGTGAACGGCTCGGGGACGCCGTGGCGGGCGCCCCACTGCACGCGCAGCGGCGCGGCACCGGGGTAGTAGTGCAGATCGGCATCGACCTCGTGGCCGGGCGCGGGCACCTCGCCGGTGAAATTCGGTGTGCCGAAGGAATGTTCGATCAGGACGGCCCAGCGTCCACTGCTCCGGCCGCGCAACCAGGTGCGCCGGGTGTGCAGCCGCTCCTCCTCGCTGACCCGCATGCCGAGCACCAGCCAGCGATCACGCACCGCGGGCTCGGCGAGCACCGTCTCGGCCTGCGTCGGATAGCCGACGTGGGTGCGGATACCGGCCTGCAACGGCTCGGGAACGGCGTCGATGGTGCGGTGGGCCAGCACCAGCAGATGCAGCCGGGCGTATTCACGCAGCAGCAGCTCGGGCCAGTGCTCGGTGGTCAGCACGGCGGCGGGCAGCCGGCGCAGGGTCGCCGCGACGGCGGGCGCCTGGGCGTCGACCATGCGGGCCGCGATCGACTCGTAGGCGGCGAACGAGCGGTCGGTCTGGGCCAGGCCGGTCCGGATCTGGTCGGTGAGCCACACCTCCAGCTCGGTCAGTCCCGCCGATACCCTGGCCCGGCGTTGCTCGACGGTAGCCTGCGACGGCGTGGACGTGGCCTTGGCCTTGGGCGGGGCCGCCGCCTTGGCCGCCCGGCCCGCGAGCCACTCCGCCGCGAAATCGGCGGGCGACTCCTGGGCCGCCACCGCGCCGCCGGACCAGCTCAGCAGCAGCGACAGCGCGTGCTTGCACGGAAACTTGCGGCTCGGGCAGGAGCACTTGTACGCGGGCCCGGCCAGATCGACGATCGTCTGATACGGCTTGGCGCCGCTGCCCTGGCACAGCCCCCACACCGCGCTCCCCGCGGCTCCGGTCTCGCGCCAGCGACCGGCCAGCTTGCGTGCGGCAGCCAGTGAGCTCGCGTCCGGCGCGAGTGCGCGGACCTGGTCCTCGGTCCACGGCGCCTGTCGGTCGGTCATCGCCTTCCCCCGTTCTCTGTCGCCGAAATATGTACCGCAGGGGACCGACAATTGCCGTTCACGTCGGCGAATCTCCTGGAAAACACTGCCGCGGTGGCAGATTCACGCCGTTGGACTTGCCGACTGACGCAAAGTCTGGCATTCTGACCTGTTCGGCTCGCCCGGACCGCCCACGTCGCTCACCGCAGCGTAGCGCGGGTGTGAACACCTCATCGAGCTGCCCGCCGGGGTGGGCGAGGGGTGGACATCGAGGGGCCCGCCGTGGCGCCACGATGGCCATTCCACTCCCGCGGGCAGATTCGCTGGGGCACTGCGCATCCCCTGGGCGAACGCTCCGCGATCAGGTAGCGTTTGCCGAGGAGGATCTCGTGGGCCGGGCAGATCGGCCGCCGCGGTGCGTGCGGCCGCGAAGGGGGAAGTCGCAGAAGTGTGCTCGGATCGCATCGCCGAGGTGGTCGCGCGTGAGCTCGCCGCCGACCCCGCCGTGGAGGGGCGGGTCGCCGAGTGCGTGCTGGCAGCCCTCGTCGAGGCCGACGGTGATCGAGCCGCACCGGATTCCGGGGATACCGGGGTCTTCCTGCGCTCGATCACCGTGCACGGCTTCCGCGGCATCGGGCCGACGGCCACGCTCCGCCTGAACCCCGGGCCCGGGCTGACCCTGGTCGTCGGGCGCAACGGCAGCGGCAAGTCCAGCTTCGCCGAGGCCGCGGAGTTCGCGCTGACCGGCGGCAACCGGCGCTGGGACGGCCGCTCGACCGCGTGGCGCGAAGGCTGGCGCAACCTGCACGAACCCGACCTGGCCCGGATCGAGGTCGACCTGCTCACCGCGGGCGAGAACGCCGAGCTCACGGTCGCCACGCACTGGGCGCCCGGCGGCGAACTCGGCGAGGCGCAGTGGACCGAGCGCCGCGGCACGGAGCGCACCGTCGCGATCGACCCGCGCAGCAGGCGCGGCCGGCTCGACCTGTACCGCCCGTTCCTGTCCTACAGCGAACTCGGCGCCCTGGTCGACGGCAAGCCGAGCGACCTGTTCGACGCGCTGCACCGCTTGCTCGGTCTCGACGAACTGGCCGCCGCCGCCGAGCACATCCGCCTGCGCAAGCTGGAACTCGAACGCGCCGTGAAGGATTCGCGGCAGTCCCGCACCGACCTGCTCGCCGAACTCGCCGACGCCGACGACGATCGCGCCCGCCATGTCGCCGACCTGCTGCGCGTGCCCGAGCCCGATCTCGACGCGGTGGCCGCCGCGGTCGCCGGGTCGGTGCTCGGCCCGGACGGTCCCGAGGGCCTCCGGGCGATCCTGCGCCTGTCCCTGCCCGATCCGGCGCAGGTCGCCGCGGTCGTGGATCGCCTGGCCGAGGTCTCGGCCGCGCTGTCGCGCCACGCCACTACCGACGCCGAAGCCGATCTGCGCGTCCTCGAATTGCTCACCCGCGCCCGCGAACACGTCACCGCAGGCGGCACCTGCCCCTGCCCGGTCTGCGGCCGCGGCGACCTCGACACCGCCTGGCTCGCCGCCGCCGATGCCGAAATAGGCCAGCGCGAAACCCAGCTCGCCGCCCTGCGCACAGCCCGCGCGGAATTCGAGACGGCGACGGCCGCCGCCCGCTCGCTCACCTCGCGCCTTCCCACCGAACTCGGCACCGCGCCTCCGGTCGGCGATACACCGAGCAGCAATGCCGCGCCTGGTGACAGCGCCGCGCTGGGCGGCAACACCGCGCCGGGTGCTGGTGTCACGTTGGGCGGCAAGACCTCGACGGGCGGCGGAGCGGCGCTGGGTGCTGGTGCCGCGCTGGACGGCAAGGCCGCGTCCGGCGACGGGCAGGTGGCCGGTGACGAGGTGCCGCTCAGGCGGCGGGTGTCGGCGGTGCGCGCGCTCTGGTCGGTGTGGGCCGAGCTCGGTGAGGCCGACCACGATGACGGGTTCCCGGAGCGGCTGCGTGACACCTATGCCGCGTTGGCCACCGAACTCACTGCCCTGCAACGCGATACCCGTGCCGAACTCGAGCGCCTCGACGCCGTGTGGTCCCCGCTCGTCCCGCGCATCCTCGCCTGGCTCGACCCCGCCCGCGCGGTCTCCGCCGACGCGGCCGAACTGCGGGTGGTGAAGAAGGCGGCGGACTGGCTCAAATCGGCGACCGCGACCATCCGTGGCGAACGGATGCGCCCGCTGGAGAGCACCGCGCGCTGGGTGTGGAGCACGCTGCGGCAGCAGAGCAATGTGGAGCTCGGCGCGATCCGGTTGCAGGGCAGCGCGGGCACCGCGCGGCGGGTCCTGCTGGATGTGACCGTCGACGAGGTGGACGGTGCCGCGCTCGGCGTGATGAGCCAGGGCGAGCTGCACGCGCTCGGGCTGTCGCTGTTCCTGCCGCGAGCCACCATGTCGCACAGCCCGTTCCGCTTCGTGATGATCGACGACCCGGTGCAGGCGATGGACCCGGCGAAGGTCGACGGCCTGGCCAGGGTGCTGGCCGAGGTGGCCACCACGCGCCAGGTGGTGGTGTTCACCCACGACGAGCGCCTCGCCGAAGCGGTGCGCCGGATGCAGCTCGACGCCACCGTGCTCGAGGTGCAGCGCCGGGAACGTTCCGTGGTCGAGGTGCGGGTGACCGGTGACCCGGTGCGCCGCTATCTCGACGACGCCCGCTCGCTGCTGCGCACCCCGCAGCTGCCGCCCGCCATCGCCGACGAGCTCGTCGCCACCTGCTGCCGCTCCGCGATCGAGGCGGCGGGGCTGGCCAAGGCCCGCCAGGAACTGCTCGCCGCCGGCCTCGAGCACGGCGAAGTGGAACGGCGGGTGCGCAACGCGCACACCACTCGCGCCATGATCACCCTGGCGATCATGGGTCCCGGTGCCCGCGTCGACGATCTCAACAAGCATCTGAGCGCGGTCGGCGGCCGCTGGCTGGTCGGTGTCCTGCGCGACGCCACCGCGGGCGCGCACGTGCCGATCGACCGCCCGATGCGGGAATTGATCAGCGACACCGAACGATTCATCTCCTGGTTGCGCGCGCACGAGCCCGCCGCGGTGCGCACGTGAGCGGGGGCGGGCCGCTCGGCGACCCCGGTGGCGCATCGATGGTGTGCCGGTGAATCGCCGGGGCAGGCCGCGGCGCGCGAAGTACACCCCGCGCCCGTCGGTGGCCGAACGGCTGGAGGCCGCCGAGAACCTGCTGTCCGGCGACGTCTCCGACGCCGGTGGGGTGTGGTCGCGGGCGGTCGCGTGGATTCTGCGCCTCGCCCTCGAGCAGGCCGTCGACGAACTGTGGGCCCAGATCGCCCCCGAGCTCATGCGCTGTCCGATGCGGGCTCAGCTGCTGGCCCTGCGGGTGTACGCGGGCCCGGAGACGGCAGGGCAGGTCGGGGCGCTGTGGGCGGCGCTGTCCCGGGCCGCCCACCACCTCGACTACGAGATGGCTCCCAGTGTGACCGACCTGCGGCGCTGGCGCGATCAGACCGGCGACCTCGCGCGGACCCTGGAACTGGTCCCGCTCGCGCACCAGCCGTTCGGCTGATCCCGCGTGGCCGCCACCGGTCGCGACCCGGCAGGATGACCGGCATGGGTGAAGCGAAACCGTGTCCGTGCCGCCGCGGCGAATCGTTCGACGACTGCTGCGGACCGATCCTGGCGGGCATCCGGCCCGCGCCTACCGCCGAGACCCTGATGCGCTCGCGCTACACCGCCTACGTCGTCGGCGACGTCGACTATCTGCTGCGTTCCTGGCATCCGAACACCCGGCCCGCCGAGCTCGAACTCGACCCCGCCCAGCGGTGGCTGTTCCTGGAGATCGTCGGCACGCAGCGCGGTGGCCCGTTCGACGACAACGGCACCGTCGAGTTCATCGCCCACTACAGGGTGGACGGCGCACGCGACACGATGCACGAGAACAGCACCTTCGTCCGCGTCGACGGCGCGTGGGTCTACCTCGACGGCACGTTCCACGCCTGAAACACCGCTGGGGAATACTGGCCCCGTGCCCAGGATCGCGATCGAGTACTGCACCCAATGCCGCTGGCTGCTGCGCGCGAGCTGGATAGCTCAGGAACTGCTGACCACCTTCGCCACCGAACTCGGCGAGGTCGCGCTGGTCCCCGGGCAGGGCGGCATCTTCCGGATCACGCTCGACGGCGAGCAGCTGTGGGAACGCAAGGCCGACGGCGGCTTCCCCGACATCGCCGTCCTCAAGCAGCGGGTCCGCGACCGCATCGCCCCCGACCGCGACCTGGGCCACTCCGACCGCCGCGACTGAGTCACGCGGCGTACCAGCGATGTTCAGTGCGCCGGTCAGCAGCAGCCGCCGCCGCCACAGCAGCCGCCACCGGCCGGCCTCGGCGCGGGTACCGGGGCGGGGGCGCCTGCACGACCGACGGTTCCGAAGGTGGTCAGCAGTTTGACCGTGTCGTCGTGGCCCGCCGGGCAGGCGGCCGGGTCCGAGGCCTGCGCCATCGGCCGGTTCACCTCGAACGTGTCGCCGCAGGAGCGGCACCGGAAGCTGTAGTTCGGCATCGGCCCAGTCTAGGCGGGCGTGTATGTCGAGGGTCTTCGACGGTGCGGAGGTCGGGTGGGCTTGCTCACCGTCGGCAGTTCCGCCGGTGACCGTGGGCACAGCAGACGATTCCAGCGTATTCGCAGCAAATGATGCGAGGCGTCGGTCCACCTCGGCGTAGCTGGGGCGAGAGCGGGCGCCAGACGTGGCCGAATGCGCATCGTGACGGTCGGTTGGCGCGCTGAAAGGCGGTTCGGGCGTGTTCCGGGAAGTAACTGTTACCTGCGGGAATGGTGCGTTGGGAGGCTGACCCGGCCGCGCGGACGTACTCTCGTAAGGAGTCACCAGGTGCTGCGGCCCGCGGGAGCAAATACACAGGCACCCGTGGGTCGCGCCGGCTAGGAGGTGTGCGATGAGCATTCAGTCCGATCTCGACGCCGACGTGCGGACGCACGAAGCCGAACCACTGGCCCGCACGGAGTACGGCGTCGTCAGCGGGACCTGGGACGGGCCGATCGCGGTATGGCGCAGCGTCCCGTATGCCGCCGCGCCCGCCGGACCGGACCGGTTCTCGCTGCCGCGGCCCCCGCAGCCCTGGGACGGAGTGCGCGACTGCGTCGTGTTCGGCGACATCGCCCCGCAGGCCATGGGCGCGATGGTCCCGGTCGACTCCGATCTGGCGATGGGCGAGGACTGTCTGTGGGTCAACGTCTGGTCCCCGCGCCCCGAACCCAGCGAGGACGAGCCGCGCCCGGTGCTGGTCTGGCTGCACGGCGGCGCCTACTGCCTCGGCACCGCGGCGCAGACCATCTACGACGGGCGCAAGCTGGCCGAGGCGGGCGACGTGGTCGTCGTCTCGGTGAACTACCGGCTCGGCGTGCTCGGCTTCCTCGATCTGTCCGCGTTCGGCGAGCCGTTCACCCCGAATCTCGGCCTGCACGATCAGCTGGCGGCGCTGGCCTGGGTGCGCGACAACATCGCGGCGTTCGGCGGCGACCCGGGCAATGTCACGGTCTTCGGTGAGTCCTCGGGCGCGGGCTGTGTGACGGCGCTGCTCACCTCGCCGTCGGCGGCGGGGTTGTTCCACAAGGCGATCGCCCAGAGTCCGCCCGCCACCACGGTATTCGGCCAGGAACGCACGGCCGTCGTCGCGCAGCGCTACCTGGAACTGCTCGAACTCGGTCCGGGCGAGGCGGATCGGCTGCTGGAGCTGCCGATCGAGCAGCTCGTCGAGGTGGGCGCGGTGCTGCTCGACGAGGTGCCGATCAAGGAGCCGGGCAGGCTGGCCGCGGCGCCGGTGGTCGACGGTGAGCTGTTGCCGGGCTACCCGATCGACCGCTTCCAGCAGGGGCGTTCGCATCGGGTGCCGCTGCTGATCGGGACCAATCGGGACGAGGCCTCGCTGTTCCGGGTGCTGCGCTCGCCGATCATGCCGGTGACGCCCGACGCGGTGAACGCGATGCTGCGCGATGTCGCGGCCTCGCATCCGGAGATGTCACCCGAGCGGATCGCCGAGATCACCTCCGCCTACCCCGATCTGGCGAAAACCCGAGGGGCGCTGGCCATGTCGACCGACGCGGCCTTCCGAATGCCCGCGGCGTGGGTCGCCGAGGCGCACGCCCAGCATTCGCCGACCTGGATGTACCGCTTCGACTACGCGACCCCGATGTTGAAGGCCGCGCGCGTCGGCGCCGGACACGCCACCGAATTGCCGTACGTCTTCGGCAATTTCGGCACACTCAACCACGACCCGACCTTCTGGCTCGGCGGCCGCAAGGCCTCGGTCGCGGTCTCGGGCCGCATGCAGCGCCGCTGGCTGGCCTTCGCCGAACACGGCGTGCCCGCGGCCCTGGACGGCTCCAAGCACTGGCCCCACTACCGGCCCTCGGACCGCACCACCCTGCTCATCGACACCATCGATCGCGTCGTCGACAACCCCGACGCCGACCTGCACACCGCCTGGGGCGACCAGGCGGTCGGCTTCAGCTAGGCGAGCGGGCGTTCCGGGTCGGCCGCGCGGTGGATGGATCAGACGTCGGTGGAGAAGCGGATGCCGCCGTCGGGTATCTCCACGCCGGGCCACACCCGCGCACCGCGCAGGAGTTCGCAGCGCGCGCCGACATTGGCGCCGTCGCCGATGACGCCGTCGCGGACCAGTGCGCGCGGACCGATCCGGGCGCCGAAGCCGACGATGGAACGTTCGACGGTCGCGCCCGCTTCCACGATCGCGCCGTCGAAGATGACCGCGCCGTCCAGGCGGGCACCGGCGCCGATCTCGGCGCCGCGGCCGACCACGGTGCCGCCGATGAGCAGCGCGCCCGGGGCGACACCCGCACCGGGATGCACCAGCGACTCACCCCGCTGACCCGGCAGCGCGGGCGAGGGGGCGATGCCGCGGACCAGGTCGGCCGAGCCGCGCACGAAGTCCTCCGGGGTGCCCATATCGCGCCAGTAGGAGGCGTCGACGTGGCCCTGCACCCGCGCGCCCTCGGCCAGCAGCGCGGGGAAGACCTCGCGCTCGACCGAGACCGGACGCCCGGTCGGGATCTTCTCGATGTACTCGCGGCGGAACACGTAGCAACCCGCGTTGATCTGGTCGGTCGGCGGGTCCTGGGTCTTCTCCAAGAACGCGGTGACCCGGCCGTCGGCGTCGGTCGGCACGCAGCCGAAGGCACGGGGGTCGCTGACCCGGACCAGGTGCAGGGTGACGTCGGCGTTGGTCGACTCGTGGGTGTCGAGGATCGCGCCCAGGTCGGTGCCGCCCAGGACGTCGCCGTTGAACACCATCACGTTGTCCGCGCGCAGCTTGGGCAGCACGTTGCGGATACCGCCACCGGTGCCCAGCGGCTCGGTCTCGGTGACGTACTCGAGCTCGAGCCCCAGGTCGGAGCCGTCACCGAAGTGCTCTTCGAACACCTCGGCCTTGAACGAGGTGCCCAGCACCACGTGGGTGATCCCGGCCTCGGCGATGCGGGCCAGCAGGTGGGTCAGGAACGGCAGCCCGGCCGTCGGCAGCATCGGCTTGGGCGCCGAGAGGGTGAGCGGACGCAGCCGCGTGCCCTGTCCGCCGACGAGGATGACCGCGTCGGTGCCTGAGTTGCCTGCCATCGAGTTTCCCCTGTTCACAGTGGACCGGCGCCTGCTCAGGCGCCGGTGTCCGATTTTGCCTGCCCCGGCGCCCTACGTGGTTACGCAGGCTGCCGCCTCCTGGCGCTGACGGTTCAGGCGGAACGCGCTTTCTCGCGCAGCGCCGATCGAACCGCAATCCGGGAGCGAACCGCAAGTCCGGCGCGCAGCGCGCCCCGCAACGGCGCCTGCCACCAGTGTGGATGCCGGTCGGCCTGGAAGCGGTAGGCGCTGGCGTGGTGGGCGGGCAGCATCAGCTCGGGATGCTTGCCCGCGGCGTGGCCCTTGGCATGGGTCACCTCGGCGTCGGGGACGAACACATTGTGCCAGCCCGCCTTGCCCATGCGGTCACCGAAGTCCACGTCCTCCATGTACATGAAGTAGCGCGAGTCGAAGCCGTCGATGGTGTCGAACGCGGCCCGGCGCACCAGCAGGCAGGACCCCGACAGCCAGCCGACCACCCGCTCGGAGATCTCCTCGTTCTCCTGTCGATAGCGCACCGACCAGGGGTTCTTCGGCCAGATGGTGCCCAGGATGGCGTGGCCCGCGCCGTCGGCCAGGCCGGGGACCCGGCGCGCGGACGGGTAGACGCTGCCGTCGGGCTCCCGGACCATCGGCCCGAACGCGCCCGCGCGCGGCCAGCGCTGGGCGGCCTCGAGCATCTTGTCGATGGAATCGACGCCCCACCGGATGTCCGGGTTGGCCAGGATCACGAACTCGATCGACGGGTCGATCTCGGCGACGGCCCGGTTGATGGCACCGCCGTAGCCGATGTTGCCGCCGGTCCGCAGCAGTCGCACGTGCGAGTTGGCCTCGGCGACGAGCTCGGGTACGCCGTCGGTCGAGCCGTTGTCGGCCAGGATCACCTGCGGCTTCTCGCTGGTGGCGTCGGCCAGGGTGGTGATGAAGTGCTCGAGGTGCTCGCCCGGTGAATAAGTCACCGTGACGACGGCAAGGCCCGCAGGGGCCGCGGAATCGGCTGCGTTCACGACTGGGCAGCCTAGTCGGACACGCGCCGGAGTGCGTCGGCTAGTGCGGAACGCCAAGGCCGCAGCGGAGTGAGACCGGCCGCGTCCCACGCCGCCGAGGACAGCACCGAATAGGGCGGTCGCGGTGCGGGTCTGGGGAAGGCGCTCGAATCGCACGCCAGCACCCGCGCCGGATCCGCCCCGACCTCGGTGAAGACGGCGACGGCGAGATCGAACCAGGTGGCGGTGCCGGAATTGGTGGCGTGCAGCACTCGCGGGGCGTCGGGCCGGGTACTCAGTTCGAGCAGTGCGGCCGCGAGATCGGCGGCGCTGGTGGGGGAGCCGAGCTGGTCGTCGACCACGGTGACGGTGTCGCGTTCGCGTTCCAGCCTGCGCATGGTGGCGACGAAATCCCCCTCGACACCGGAGTACACCCAGGCGGTGCGCACGACCTGCGCGTCCGGGCTCAGTTCCAGGACCGCCCGCTCGCCCGCCAGCTTCGACTGGCCGTAGACCGTCGCCGGTCCGGTGGGGTCGCCGGGTTCGTAGGGCGTACTCGCGGTGCCGGGGAAGACGTAGTCGGTGGAGACGTGGATCAGCCGGGCCCCGGCCGCGGCGCAGGCGGCGGCCAGTACGGCGGGACCGGTGGCGTTGGCCGCGAAGGCGGCGTCGCGGTCGGTCTCGGCGGCGTCGACCGCGGTGTAGGCGGCGCAGTTGAGCACCACCGCGCCCGGGCGCAACACGGCGTCGACGGCGGCGCGGTCGGTGATGTCGAGTTCGGCTCTGCCGTAGCCCGCGGAATCGGGCGCGAGCCGCAGGATCTCTCGCCCCAGCAGGCCGCGCGCTCCGGTTACGATCAGCCGGGAGGGGACGGGAAAATCGGGGTTCACGCGGCCAGTCTGGCACGCCGGAACACCTGCGGTTCGGCGCGACTGTGGTAACTGTTGGTTAGCCTGTGATGGCCGGTGTCGGTGGACGAGCCCAGGCACACGAGATGGCGGGGTTTGCCGGGGGAGATACGGAGCCGGGCGCGGAGTTCGTCGAGAGGATCACGAGTGCGAGAGTCGACACGACCACCCACGGTCGCCACGCAGCCCGGTGCCATCGGCCCGGTGAAGGTGATGGTGGCGATCTCGGCGGTGCTGGTGCTCGCCCTCACCGGATTCGCGTGGCGCAGTGTCGACAATCTGATCGCCAATATCGATCGCATCGGCGGCCTCGGTCTCGGCGGCGGCCGCGACGGCGCGGTCGACATCCTGCTCGTCGGCGTCGACAGCCGCACCGACGCGCACGGCAACCCGCTGACCTCCGCCGAGCGCGCGATGCTGCACGCGGGCGACGAGGTGGGCACCAATACCGACACCATCGTGCTGGTCCGGGTGCCCAACGACGGCCGCTCGGCCACCGCGATCTCGATCCCGCGCGACTCCTACGTCGACGTTCCCGGCCAGGGCAAGGCCAAGATCAACTCCGCCTACGGCTCCACCAAGGAGACCGAACGCGCCGAGCTGCTGGCCGAAGGCAGCTCCGAGGCCGACGCCGAACGCGAGTCGACCAAGTCGGGCAGGCAGGCGCTGATCAAGTCGGTGGCCTCGCTCACCGGCATCACGGTCGACCACTACGCCGAGGTCAGCCTGCTGGGCTTCGTGCTGCTCACCGATGCCGTGGGCGGGGTCGAGGTGTGCCTGAACAACGCGGTGGACGAATGGATGTCGGGCGCGGACTTCCCGGCCGGGCAGCAGCGCCTCGACGGGCAGCAGGCGCTGAGCTTCGTGCGTCAGCGGCACGGGCTGCCGCGCGGTGACATCGATCGCATCGTGCGTCAGCAGGTATTCATGGCCCAGCTGGTCGGCCAGCTGCTCAACGCCAAGATCCTGGCGAATCCGAACAAGCTCAGCGAGATCAGCGAGGCGGTCGGGCGCACGGTGGTGCTCGACGAGGACTGGGACGTGCTGGCCTTCCTGCAGCAGCTCAAGGATCTCTCCGGCGGCAAGGTGGAATTCGAGACCATCCCGGTCGCCGACCTCAACAGCATGACCTCGGCGGGTGAATCGGTGGTCCGGGTCGAGCCCAAGGCGGTGCAGGCCTATGTCGCCGGGCTGGTCGGCGAGGAGAAGAAGGGTGACGACAAGCCGAAGCTCGATCCGTCGACGGTGACGGTGAGCGTGTTCAACGCCGGCGGCAAGGCCGGGCTGGCGGCCAAGGTGTCGACGGCATTGACCGGCAAGGGTTTCCGCGAGGGCCTGGTGGGCAATTACTCCGGAGGCAGCGTGAGTTCGAGCCGGGTGCTCGCCGTGGACGCCGAGGATCCGAAGGCCGCGGCGGTGGCCGAGGCGCTCGGCGGTCTCACCGTGGTCGCGGATCCGTCACTGTCGGCGGATACCGTGAGCGTGGTGCTGGCGAGCGACTATTCTGGACCGGGCTCGGCCGCGGCAGGCATGTTCGATTTCGACGGAACATCCTCGGCGACCGCGACGCCAGTACCGCCAGCCCCGCCGATCGACGCAGGCCAGAACGGACCGAAATGCGTGAACTGACCCATGCGTGAGCCGAACTCGACGCTCACCGACGTCCTCCTCGACCCGATTCTCGAACGCGACCCGGCCGGTCCGCGCGTCACCTGGTACGACGATGCCACCGGCGCCCGCATCGAGCTGTCGGGCCTGACGCTGGCCAACTGGGCCGCCAAGACCGCCAATCTGCTGCGCGACGAGTTCGCGCTCAGTCCCGGCGCCCGGGTCGCGGTGCTGCTGCCCGCGCACTGGCAGACCGCGGCGGTGCTGCTCGGCTGCTGGTGGGCGGGCACGGAGGTGGTGCTCACCCCCGACCCCGACGCCGACCTCGCGCTGGTCACCCCCGACCGGCTCGACGACGCCGACGGCGTCGACGAAGTGGCGGTGCTGTCGCTGGACGCGATGGGCACTCCGGTGCGCGACCTGCCGGTCGGCGTCACCGATTTCGCCACGGCGGTGCGTGTGCACGGCGACCAGTTCCTGCCCGGCGGCTTCCGGGCCGCGCTCGACGGCCTCTCGGTCGGCGAGGTGCTCGCCGAGGCCAGGAAGTCGGCGGCGCTGCAAGGGATCTCCGCCGGCGACCGGGTGCTGTCGAGCGCGCCGTGGGAGACCGTGGCCGAGCTGATCGACGGCTACATCGCGGTGCTGTACGCCGGCGCCTCGCTGGTCCAGGTGGTCAATCCCGATCCGGCGGCCGTGGAGCATCGGGCCGCCACCGAGCGGGTGACGGTCCGGCGCTGACCGCCGTCGCGTCTCCTACCCAGGTATAGGTCGATCTCCGACTGGAACACGTTCCGCGTCGTGCCCGAAGTCCGTACGGTGGAGTCATCCATTCGGCAGAGCGGCAGGGGTGGCGATGAACGCGCGGTACTGGTTGCGATGGTCGGCCGAGCACGGAGCGCCACGGGCGGTCCTGCGCTGGCAGGTGCGCAAGGGCGACCCGTTCGCCGTCCTGCTCAGCGGACAGCGCGGCCTGCACGATCCCTACCCGCTGATCGACGAACTGCGCGCGCCCGGCGGACTGCTGCGGACCCCGCTGTCCTACGCGGCCTTCGACCACGCCCAGGTCCGGGCCATTCTGCGGGATACCCGATTCGGTGTGCGGCAGGCGCTCGGCGGTGACCTGCCGGGTCCGTGGCGCAAGCTGGCCGAGCGGGTCACGGTCCCGCCCAACCCGGTCGAGCCGCCGTCGATGCTGGTCCTGGACCCGCCCGAGCACACCAGGATGCGCAAGCCGGTGGCCTCGGCGTTCACCCCGCGCGCCATCGCCCGGCTGCGGGACCGGGTGGAGGTGGTCACCGCCGAGCTGCTCGACGCGATGCCCGCGCACGGCTCGGTCGACCTGATCACCGATTTCGCCGCCAGGGTGCCGATCGCGATCATCGCCGACATGCTCGGCTTCCCCGCCGCCGACCGCGACCTGTTCCTGCGCTGGGGCGACCGGGTCACGCCGCTGCTCGACATCGGCACCTCGTGGCGCACCTACCGGGGCGCGATGGCGGCGATCGAATCCATGGACGACTACCTGGCCGCGCACATCGCCCAGCTGCGCCGCGACCCCGGCGAGGACATCCTCTCGACGCTGGTCAGTTCCGGCGACCTGGACCTGCGCGAACTCCAGGCGGGCGCCAGTCTGCTGATGGGCGCCGGTTTCGAGACCACCGTGAATCTGATCGGCAACGCGATCGCGGCGCTGTCGGCCAACCCCGACCAGCTCGCGCTGGCCCAGGACGACCCCGACCGCTGGCCCGCCGTGGTGGAGGAGACACTGCGCTTCGATCCGCCGGTGCAGACCACCGCGCGGCAGGCGCTCGAGGACGTCGAGATCGACGGCGTCACCGTGCGGGAGGGCAGCACCGTCATCCTGTCGCTGGCGGGCGCCAACCGTGACCCCGCCGTCTTCGCCGACCCGCACCGCTTCGACATCGACCGCCCCAACCTG
This sequence comes from Nocardia sp. No.11, assembly GCF_038752175.1. NCBI lineage: Bacteria > Bacillati > Actinomycetota > Actinomycetes > Mycobacteriales > Nocardiaceae > Nocardia > Nocardia sp. No.11. Next base: position 19,658 of record NZ_JBCGFB010000070.1, read on the forward strand.
CGCGAACACGTCGCCTTCAGCAGCGGTATCCACGCCTGCCTCGGCGCGAGCCTGGCCCGGATGGAGGCCGTGCACGCCCTGCGCGCGCTCTACACCCGCTATCCGAACCTGCGGCTACGCGGGGAACCGGTGCGGCGGAACCTGTTCACCCTGCACGGTTTCGAGCACATGCCGGTCGAGCTGGGTCCGGTGGCGCGCACCCCGTCGCCCGACGGCTTGGCCGGCGCCGCGAGCCTGTCCTGACTCCCGGCGCGGGCTCGCCCTAGGCGCCTGCGCGCCAGCGATACCGAGTCTTGGGCCGACCCGCACGGCCGTAATCGGCGCGGCGCTCGGCCAGTCCGTCGTCGGCCAGCTTTTCCAGGTAGCGCCACGCGGTGATGCGCGAAACCCCCACGGCCGCAGCGGCATCGGTCGCGGTGATCCCCGACTCGGCCGAGCGCACCGCGCGCGAGACCTCCTCGAGGGTGTGCTGCACAACGCCTTTGGGCGCACCGGCACGTTGGTCGGCGGTGCGCAAGGCGCCCAGCGCGCGATCGATGTCGTACTGCGACAGCGCCGCCTCGCCCGCGGGGAGCGCGGTGTCGAAATCGCGGTAGCGCTCGAGCTTCTCGCGGAACGCGGCGAAGGTGAACGGCTTGAGCAGGTACAGCACCACGCCGTGGGCGACGGCATTGCGCACCATGGTCAGCTCGCGGGCGGAGGTGATCGCGATGACGTCCGGGCGCGGTTCCAGACCGTTGAGGGCGGCGGCCACCTCGAGTCCGCTGATATCGGGCAGGCCGATGTCCATCAGCACCAGGTGGAACGGATTGCCGTCGGCGATCGCCTCGGCGGCCAGCGTGAGCGCGTCGCGACCGGTGTGCGCGACGCCGCCGGTGACGAACCCGTCCAGCCGCTCGAGATAGGCCCGGTGGGCCTGGGCGATCAACGGCTCGTCCTCGACGATCAGGACCCGGATCATTTCTTCTCCCTCAGCGGAATGCGAACGATGACCGCGCTGTGTGGTGCGGCCGTGGTGGTGATGGCGCCGCCGTGCCGATCGACGAGGCGGTGCACGAGTGCCAAGCCGAGTCCGGCGTGGTCGGTCTTGGTGGTGTAGCCGCGTTCGGCGGCGCGCGAGAACATCTGCGCCGACATGCCGGGCCCGCTGTCGGCGACCCGGACCACCAGCTCGCCGTCACGGTGATACACCGATACCTCGACTCGCTTGTCGACGGTGCCCGCCGCCGCGTCGATCGCGTTGTCGACCAGGTTGCCGACCAGCGTGACCGCCTCGTGCGCCGAGAGCGGATCGGCGGAGTCCAGCGCGGTGTCCTCGCTGATGGCCAGGCTCACCCCGCGCTCGGCGGCCTGGTCGACCTTGCCCAGCAGCAGCGCGGCCAGTGCCGCGTCGCCGACAGCGGACAGCAGCCGGTCGATCAGGACCTGCGAGAGCCGCAGCTCCGCGGTGGCGAAGGCGACCGCCTCCTCCGGGCGGCCCAGCTCGACCATGGTGACGACGGTGTGCAGCCGATTGGCCGCCTCGTGCGCCTGCGCCCGCAGCGACTCGGCGAACCCGCGCACGGAGTCGAGCTCGCCGAGCACCGCGCGCAGCTCGGTCTGGTCGCGGATGGTCAGCACGGTGCCGATCGGGCGGCCCTCCCAGCTGACGACGTCCTGGTTGACCAGCAGCACCCGGTCGGTGGTCACGTGCGTCTCGTCGCGCACCACGCCCCACCGCATCTGCTGCAGCGAGGTCGGCAGGTCGGTGCGATGCACCGGGCCGTCGGGCAGGTCGAGCAGCGTGCGCGCCTGATCGTTGACCACCTCGGCGGGCCCCGGCGCGGTCCCGAACACCACCAGGCCCTCGTGCACGGAGTGCAGGACCGCGTCGTGGTGCTCGTAGAGCGCGCGCAACTCGTCGGGTGCCAGGCCGTGGGTCTGGCGCCGCAGCCTGCGGCTGATCAGGAACGACGAGCAGGCCGCCAGCGCGAGCCCGGCCGCGGAGACACCGAGGATCACCGGCACCTGGGAGGCGACCTGGGTGCCGATCCTGGCCCTGGTCACCCCGGCCGAGACCAGGGCGACCACCCGGCCGCCGTCGTAGACCGGGGTGACCGCGCGGATCGAGGGGCCGAGCGAGCCGGTGAAGGTCTCGGTCAGCGTCTGCCCGGCCAGCGCGGCGTCGATGCTGCCGGTGAAAGGCTTGCCGATCAGCTCGGGATTGGTGTGGGTGTAGCGGGTGCGGTCCGGCGCCATCACCACGATGAAGTCCATGCCGGTGTCGGCGCGGATGCGTTCGGTGGTGGGCTGCAGCAGTCCGCTGGGGTAGGGCGAGTTCACCGCGGCCAGCGTCGACGGCGCGCGCGCCACGGTCACCGCCACGTCGCGGACCTGCAGTTCGGTGGCCACATCGTGGTCGTGACGGGCGTCGAAGACCGCCAGCACGGTCCCGGTCCCGATCATCAGGGCCAGCACCACCAGCTGCCAGACGAAGGCCTGCCCGGCGAGCGACAACCGCACTCGTCGCATCTTGCCCTCCGACCTCGTCTTGAACGTTATGCACCAAATGTGATGGGAGTCACAGTGGTTCCGGATGATTGTGCGCCATGAGCACAACCGCCGCACCTTCGCGGAAACGCGACCATACCCATTGGCTGTACATCGCGGTGATCTTCGCGGTCCTCGCGGGCATCCTGGTCGGCCGGCTGGCGCCGGAATTCGGTCAGTCGCTGGCGCCGCTGGGCACCCTGTTCGTGAACCTGATCAAGATGATGATCGCACCCGTCATCTTCTGCACGATCGTCCTGGGCATCGGATCGGTGCGCGCGGCCGCCACCGTCGGCAAGGTCGGTGGCCTGGCCATCGCCTACTTCCTGGCGATGTCGACGGTCGCGCTCGGCATCGGCCTGGTCGTCGGGAACCTGATCGAGCCGGGCACCGGGCTGGGTGCGGGCAGCGCGGGCGCGGGCGCGAAATACGCCGAGCAGGCGCACGGTGCCGGCGGCACCTGGGACTTCATCCAGGCCATCGTGCCGACGACGCTGGTGTCCTCGCTGACCGCGGGCAGCGTGCTGCAGGCGCTGTTCGTCGCGCTGCTGGTCGGCTTCGCGGTCCAGGCGATGGGCGAGGCGGGCGCGCCGATCCTGCGCGCGGTCTCGCTCGGTCAGAAGCTGGTGTTCCGGATCCTGTCGATGATCCTGTGGCTGGCTCCGATCGGCGCGTTCGGCGCGATCGCCAATGTGGTGGGCCGCACCGGCTGGTCGGCGGTGGTCGAGCTGGCGACGCTGATGATCGCGTTCTACCTGACCTGCCTGGTGTTCGTCTTCGGCGTGCTCGGGGTGGTGCTGCGGCTGGTCTCGGGGGTGTCGATCCTGAAGCTGTGCCGGTACCTGGCACGCGAGTACCTGCTGATCGTGGCGACCTCGTCCTCGGAGTCGGCGCTGCCGCGTCTGGTGGCGAAGATGGAGCACGCGGGCGTGGAGCGCACGACGGTGGGCGTCGTCGTGCCGACCGGGTATTCGTTCAACCTCGACGGCACCGCGATCTACCTGACCATGGCGTCGATCTTCATCGCCGACGCGATGGGCAAGCCGTTGAGCCTGGGCGAGCAGATCGGCCTGCTGCTGTTCATGATCATCGCGTCCAAGGGCGCGGCGGGCGTGACCGGCGCCGGGCTGGCCACCCTCGCCGGTGGCCTGCAGAGTCACCGTCCCGAACTGCTCGACGGCGTCGGCCTGATCGTCGGCATCGACCGGTTCATGTCCGAAGCCCGTGCGCTGACCAACTTCTCGGGCAATGCCGTGGCCACCCTGCTCATCGGCACCTGGACCAAGACCGTCGACGCCGACCGCACTCGCCGTGTCCTCGATCGCGAACTGCCCTTCGACGAGGAGACGATGGTCGACGACCACCCGGTCGACGACGTCGCGGAACCCGAGCCGAAACCCGTTCCGGTGCGGTGACAGACGGGAAAGGCCCCGCAGGCGCTGCGGGGCCTTCACGGTGCCGAACCTCAGGCGCGCGCCCACTTCTCCGGGTTGAGGTGGTACTGCACCAAGGCGGTGGCGTGCCCGTGCCCGAGGCCGTGCTCGGTCTTGAGCCAGGTGACCAGCGCGGCGTGCTTGGTCTGTTCGGCGGCGCCGAGGATGGTCAGCCACTCGTCGACGGTGCGGCCGTACTTGGCCTCGATGGTGGGGAAGTAGGACGCGGGGCCGTGCGGTGCGTTCGCCATGGTGGTTCCTCCTCGGTCGTGTGCTCGTTGTGGGTGAAGACGGTGGGGGCGCGCGGAATTCATCGCCGCGTGACCGGCGTCACGCGGCGACGGCGACCCGCTGGTCGACGGTGGCTGTGACGGTGCGGTGTTCGCGCATCAGCAGCACGCCGGTCAGGGCGACGAGCGCGGCGGTGAAGCCGTGGATGCCGAAGGCGGCCGCGGCCGAGCCGTCCCAGCTCAGCACCGTGATCATGTCGCCGGTCGGGATCAGGGCCAGCACCAGCATCGTGATGCCGAGCGCGAAGCGCTGGCGGGCGGCCAGCAGCGCGATGATCAGCAGGCCGCACACGGTATCGCGCACGCCCTTGAGATTCAGGAAGGCCACCGCGTCGCCCTCGGGCCGGGTGGGCAGGCCGAAGCCGGTGGCGATGGTCTCCGGCGTGATCAGGTAGCTCAGGCCGATGTAGAGGATGAAGGCCGCGCCGAGGACGGAGAGGGCGGTGGCGATGCGCGAGACGGTCATGGTGTGCTCCTGACTCTGTATTGCAACGCTCTGAAATCTAGCGCTGCTAGGTGATAGGAGAACGATAACGCGAGTCTCGCTATCTTGTCTAGCGTTGCTAGAATTTCGAGCATGAGCACCCAGACCCGCAAGGAACGTGAACGCGCCCAACGCCAGCAGCAGATCGTCGACACCGCTCGCGAGCTGGCCGAAGCCGAGGGCTGGGACGCGGTCACCATCCGCAAACTGGCCGAGCGCATCGAGTACAGCCAGCCGGTGCTCTACAGCCACTTCGCGAACAAGGCCGCCATCGTCGGGGCCGTCGCGCTGCAAGGCTGTGTCGAGCTGGCCGAGGAGATTCGCCTGGCGCGGGAGAGCGCGACGACCCGCACCGAGGTGTTCGACAGGGTCGCCCGCGCCTACCTCGACTTCGCCACCGCCAACCCGGCCCGCTACGACGCGATCTTCGTGCTCACCACCGATCTGAACTTCGGCCTGGACGCGCCACAGCCGCTGCGCGCCGCCTTCGCCGGCCTCGAGGCCATGTTCAGCGCCGGCGCCGAGGGTGACGAACTCGGCGCGCGCACCGAGGTGGCCTGGGCCGGGCTGCACGGCCTCGCGACGCTGGAACGCAGCGACAGGCTGCGCCCGGAACTGCGCGAACGGCGGATCGCCCTGCTGGTCGAGAGCTGGGCCGCGTTCGGGTAACCGCACGGGCCCGGCCGGGTGACCGACGACTCGTCGGCGACGGTCCCCACGCCGCGTAGGTTGGAGACAACGACGCAGGTCGCCCGGGGCGACCGAAGGCGAAGGGACGACGGATGGCTGAGGTCGTAGTAGTCGGGTCGGGCCCGAACGGCTTGGCCGCGGCGGTGATCGCGGCGCGCGCCGGCCTCTCGGTGCGGGTGCTCGAGGCCCAGGATCAGCCGGGCGGCGGGTCACGCACCGCCGAACTCACCCTGCCCGGTTTCCACCACGACCTCTGCGCCGGCGCGCATCCGATGGCGTTGGCCTCGCCCTTCTTTCGCGCGTTCGATCTGCCCGCACACGGTGTCGAGCTGCTGACCCCGACGATCTCCTACGCGCATCCGCTCGACGGCGGCATCGCCGGATCGGCCTGGCGCAACCTCGAATCCACGGTCGCCGACCTCGGCCGCGACGGCCCCGCCTGGCGCGCGCTGTTCGGGCCGCTCGTCGAGCACTGGCCCGACGTGGTCGACCTGGCGATGTCGGATCTGCGGCACCCGCCGCTGCGAATTCCCACCGCCGTCCGCTTCGGCCTGCGGCTGCTCGAACAGGGATCACCCCTGTGGAACAACCGCTTCCACGACGAGGTCGCGCCCGCGCTGCTGACCGGCGTCGCCACCCACGCGATCACCCAGCCGCGCGCCCTGCCCGCGGTCGGCGCCGCCCTGCTGCTCGGCACCCTGGCGCACGCGGGCGGCTGGGTGATTCCGCGCGGCGGCAGCCAGGCCATCCCGAACGCGCTGATCGCCGAGCTGGAACGGCTCGGCGGCGAGGTCGTCACCGGGCACCGGGTCGACGACTTCGCCGAGCTGGCGCGGGCCCGCGCCGTCCTGTTCGACACCTCGCCCGCCGAACTCCTGCGCATCGCCGGTGACCGCCTGCCCGCGCGCTACCGCGAACGCCTGGGCCGATTCCGTTACGGCGGGGCCGCCTGCAAGGTCGACTTCGCGCTCTCGGGCCCGGTGCCGTGGACCGCGCCAGGCTGCGAGCTGGCAGGCACCCTGCATCTGGTGGGCACCCGCGACGAGGCGATGCGCGCCGAACGCCGGATCGCGGCGGGCGAATTCGCGGAGCGGCCCTATGTGCTGGCGATCCAGCCCGGGGTGGTCGACACGACCAGGGCCCCGGCGGGCAAGCACACCTTCTACACCTACGCCCACGTGCCCAACGGTTCCGACCGCGACATCAGCGAGGCGGTGATCGCCCAGGTCGAACGCTTCGCGCCCGGCTTCCGCGACCTGATCCTCGCGAAACACGTGACGCCGGCGGCCTTCATGCCCGCCCACAACGCCAACTACGTCGGCGGGGACATCTCGGCGGGCGCGATGACCGTGCGCCAGACCGCCTTCCGCCCCCTGGCCCGCTGGAACCCCTACGCCACCCCGATCCCCGGCACCTACCTGTGCTCGTCGTCGACCCCGCCCGGTCCCGGCGTACACGGCATGCCCGGCTTGCACGCCGCCGGGCATCTGTTGCGCACCCGCTTCGGCATCGTCACCGAGCCGCTGGAGCTGCTGCGCGGCGCGGCGCCCGCCTACCACTGAATCAGGGTGTGGCGCCCGCCGATTCGGTCTTGACGACGTCGGGTTCCAGGTAGACGGTGCAGGAGTGGGGCGCAGCCACGCGGATGCGGTAGTCGGCGGCGTCGATGGCCTCGCCGACCTGGCTGATGTCGAGCCCGGGTTGCATCGCGATCTTCGCGTTGACCAGCAGATCCTCCGGACCGAGGTACTGGGTCTGGATCCGGATGACCCGCACGATGCGAGGGTCGGCGAGCAGCGCCGCGCGAATCGCGGTGTCCTCCTTGGCCGTGGCGCCCTCCCCGATGAGCAGACTCTTGGTCTCGATGATCAGCACGATCGCGTTCACACCGAGCAGCAGCCCGATCAACAGGGTGCCGATGCCGTCCCACACCCCGTTGCCGGTGAGCACCGTCAGGCCCACCCCGGCCAGCGCGAACACCAGGCCGATCAGCGCGCCCATGTCCTCGAGCAGCACCACCGGCAGCTCGGGATTGCGGGTGGTGCGGATGAAATGCCACCAGCTGCGCTCACCCTTCAACGGCGCGGACTGCTTGCGCGCGGTGCGGAAACTGAAGCCCTCGAGCACCATCGACACCAGCAGGATCACGATCGCGACCGACGGCGACTCGATCCCGTGCGGGGACGCGATCTTGTGGATCGCCTCGTTCACCGCGAACAGCGAGCCCATGGTGAACAGCACCAGTGCGACGACGAACGAATAGAAGTACCGGTTGCGCGAATACCCGAAGGGGTGCAGCGTGTCGGGAACCCGTCCGGCCCGATGCTGCCCGACCAGCAGCAATGCCTCGTTGGCGGTGTCGGCGACCGAGTGCACGGCCTCGGCGAGCATCGACGACGAGCCGGTGATGAACGCGCCGATGAACTTCGCGGTCATGATGCCCGCGTTCGCCGCCAGCGCGGCGATGATCGCGATCTTGCTCTCTCCACCTTCACCGGCCATGGCACCGAACGGTACCCGCACAGACCGGGACGGCCCGCCCTGTGCGGCCGCCGTGTCGGCCGACGCGAATCGCCGCCGACCCGGACGGGACGACGGCGATTCGGTGAGCCGGACGGATCAGACGGACTGGGTCCGGTACAGATCGGGCTCCAGGTAGATCAGCCGGGCGGTGGGCACCGCGGCCCGCACCCGCACCTCGGCCGCGTCGATGGCCTCGGCGATGTCGGCGATGTCGAGGTCCGGCGCGATCGCGACCTTGGCGGCGACCAGCATCTCCTCCGGGCCCAGGTACTCGCTCTTGAGGTGGATCACCGAGGTGATCTTCGCGCCGTCGACCAGGTTGGCGCGGATGGCGTCGTCCTGCTCCGGGGTCGCGCCCTCACCGATCAGCAGGCTCTTCATCTCCACGATCAGCACGATGGCGATGACGCCGAGCAGCACACCGATGGCCAGGGTGCCGATGCCGTCGAAGATCGGATCGTCGGTGACCATGGTCAGGCCGACCGCGCCGAAGGCGATCACCAGGCCGATGAGCGCGCCGGTGTCCTCGAGCAGCACCACCGGCAGCTCGGGGCTGCGCGAGTTGCGGATGAACCGCCACCAGCTCGCCTCGCCCTTGAGCGGCCGGGACTCGCGGACAGCGGTGATGAAACTGAAGGTCTCCAGACCGATCGCGATGCCGAGGATGACGATCGCGACGATCGGCTGGCTCAGCTCCTCCGGATGCTGGATCTTGTGGATGCCCTCGTAGATCGCGTACACCGAGCCGAGGGTGAACAGCACCAGGGCCACGACGAAGGAGTAGAAGTAGCGGTTGCGTCCGTAGCCGAACTGGTGCAACTCGTCGGCGTCCTTGGCGGCCGCGCGCTGACCGAACAGCAGCAGACCCTGGTTGGCCGTATCGGCGACCGAGTGCACCGCCTCGGCCATCATCGACGCCGATCCGGTGATCACGGCGCCGACGAACTTCGACACCGCGATTCCCGCGTTGGCCGTCAACGCGGCGACGATCGCCTTCTTGCCACCACCAGCCGACATACCCGGCCCGCCCTTCTCTCCGCTGTACACGCTCGTGCCCGCAACAGCCTAGAGGGAGGGGCGTGAAATGTACGCTTCGGCGTCAGTTCTCGGCGCCGACGCAGGCGCTGAACAGCTGCGCCGACCCACCGATCGCCCTGGCCTTGATCTCGGTGTCGGCCGCGGAGATCCACGCCGCGCTGCCGCAGGCGACGGTGAGCGTGCGCCCGTTCTGGGAGAGCTCGACGGTGCCCTCGGTGCACAGCACGATGCCGGGACCGGCGTCGGCGAGCGCGACCGGTTCGGCGTCGGCGGACAGATCGAACCGGCACAGCGCGAACTCCGGGGCGGGCGTGCGGTACCGCACGCCGCCGTCGGCAGCGGGCTCCGGTTCGATCACCGGCAGGTCGATCGGCTCGAAGTCGAGCACCCGCAACAGCTCCGGCACATCGACGTGCTTGGGGGTGAGGCCACCGCGCAACACGTTGTCGGAGTTGGCCATGATCTCCACGCCGACGCCACGCAGGTAGGCGTGCAGGTTGCCGGCGTCGAGGTAGAGGGCCTGGCCGGGCTCCAGCGTCAACCGGTTCAGCAGCAGCGCCGCCAGCACGCCCGCGTCACCGGGGTAGACCTCGGCCAGCTCCAGGGCGGTGCGCACCTCGGCGGTGAAGGCGCGATCGCCCTTGCCGGACAGGTAGCGCACGCAGCCCTCGAGCACCGCGGGCAGCAGCGCCGACAGCGCCGCGGCGGGCAGCGTGATCCAGGTGGTGAACAGCGTGCGCAGCCCGGCCGAATCGGGCTGGGCGGCAAGCAGTTCGGCGTAGACGTTGAGGCCGGGCACGTCGAGCGCGCGCAGCAGGTCGACGGTGCGGCGCGGGTCGCGGAAACCGGCCAGCGCCTCGAACCGGCCCAGCGCCACAACGAGTTCCGGCTTGTGGCTGTCGTCGCGGTAGTTGCGCATGGGCGAATCCAGCGGCACCCCGGTGCGGTTCTCCCGTTCGAAGCCCGCCCTGGCCTGCGCCGAACTGGGGTGCGCCTGCAGCGACAGCGGTTCCTCGGCGGCCAGGATCTTCAGCAGGAACGGCAGCCGGGTGCCGAAGGTGTCGGCGACGGCGCCGAGTTCGCGCGCCGGATCGGCGGCGACGACCTCGAGCAACGAGCGGGTGCCACCGGCGGCTTTCACATGGGCCGGGTCGGCGGGATGGGCGCCGAACCACAGTTCGGCCTCCGGATGCGCCGACGGCACCGGCCGACCGCACAGCTGAGCGAGCGCGGTGCGCGATCCCCAGGCGTAGGAACGCAGCGCACCAACGAGTTCCTGCACTAGTAGCGTCCCCCGTCGTGGTATGGGTCCGGGTCGGGCGCGGCCGGGCCGCGCGCACCCGTCAACCGGAGATAGGCAGCGGCCATGTCCAGGCGCAAGGCCAGCACCGCCAGCTGCTCGATCTCGCTGCCGTGTCCGCCCCCTGCGGCGGAGGTGGCGGCGCCGCTGTCCGTGGTCGGGGCGGAGCCCGGCTCGGCCAGCTGGGTCTGCAGCACGTCGACGTCGGCGTGCACCAGGTCGGCGTCGACGAGCCCGCCGCCCACGCCGTCGAACACCGCGAGCTTGCGCCGCGCGGCGGCCTGATCGGGATGCACGCTCAGCGCGAGCACCCGCACCCGGTCGACCGGGGCCGGACCGTCGAGCTCCTCGTCGTGGAACAGCGGATCGAAGCCCGGTGCGGCACCGCCCGCCGCCTCGGCCAGTCGTCCGACGGCGGCGACCGCGTCGGCCAGGTCGGCGGCCGCGGCGAGCTTGCCCGCCGACTGCAGCAGCACCTCGGCGCCGTGCCCGGCCAGTTCGACCGCCGCGGGGGAGTCGCCGGCGAGAACCACGCCGACGCCGTGCATCCGCGCGGCCAGCGTCTTGGCCGGATTGTGGAAGACCTCGTTGTGCGGGCCGTCGCGCAGCGCCTCGGCGTCGAGCATGTCGGCCAGCTCGGTCAGGTCGGGCGTGGCGGGCACGCTGCGCTGGGCGTCGACCCCGCGCAGCACCGCGATGCCGACGGCGAGGAACCGCAGCAGCCGGTTGTGGTCGAGCACGGGCACGCGCGGTTCGAGCACGATCGCGCGACCGGCGGCGACCGCGCGCAGCGGACCCTCGTTGGGCGCGGCCACGATGACCTCGGCACTGCGCCGCAGCGCGCGGTCCACGGCATCGATCAGGCGCGGATCGCCCGCGTCGTCGCCTGCCACCAGCACCACGTCGAGCGGACCGACCCACGGCGGCAGCGCGGTGACGGGCACGATCGGCAGCCCGGCCCGGTCACCGAGGCCGGCGACCAGCAGGCCG
>NZ_JBCGFB010000071.1:0-30647 GCF_038752175.1 Nocardia sp. No.11
AAGGCACCGCGCCCGGTGCGAGGCGATCGGCCCGACGACGCCGCCGACCGGGCGATGGGCGCGGGCCGTTCGGCGAAGTCGCGCAACCGGCCCGACCGGCGCGGCCAGTCCGGCCCCTCGCTGCTCGACGACGCCACCCGCGCCCGCTACGAGATGATCGCCCGCGAGCAGTCGGGACTGCGCGCGGCCTGGGCGACCTTCCGCATCCACACCGACGATCTGCGCCGCAACAACGCGCAGGCACGCAACGAGGCCGTTGTCAGCGACGGATTCGACCGCACCACCGCGGAATTGACCGATCGCGGCTATTCCGGTCCCGGCGGCGGCAAGATGAACGTGGTCGGCCGCCCGGTCGAGTACCGGGCCACCACCGCGCAGGTCGCCGGTCTGTGGCCGTGGTCGGTGGGCGCGGGCGCGCCGCTGATCGGCACCCCGCTCGGCTCGCATCTGCACACCGGCGCCCCGGTCTGCTTCGACCCGATGAACTGGTTCATGCGCGGCAGCTTCATCACCGCGCCGAGCCTGTTCGTGCTCGGCCTCAACGGTTTCGGCAAGTCCTCGCTGGTGCGCCGGATCGTGCTGGGCGGCATCGCTCAGGGCATCACCCCGCTGATCCTGGCCGACGTGAAGCCCGACTACCGCAAGATGGTCGAACTCGTCGGCGGCCAGGTGATCGACCTCGGCTACGGCCACGGCAAGCTGAACCCGCTGGCGGCGGGCGTGCTCGGCTCGGTGGTGCCCCGCCTCGAGGAGTTCCCCGCGCTGCAACGCCAAGTGCTGCAGGACCTGCGGGCCCGCCAGGTGACGCTCATCGCGGGCCTGGTGGAGCTCGTCCGCGGCGCGCGGGTGGCCGATTTCGAGGAGACGCTGATCGCGACCGCGCTGCGCATCCTCTACCAGCCGGGCAGCGGCTACGCCCCCGACAAGCCGCCGATCATGGAGAACCTGCTCGAGGTGATCGTCGGCGGCGGTGCCGAACTCATGCTCGACGCGGGCGCCGACAACGAGGACGAGTACCAGAACGCGATCAAGAACCTGCGGCGCTCGCTGCGCGCGCTCACCCAGGGTCCGTTCGGCGCCATCTTCAACGGCCAGACCACGGTGCCGATCGACACCGGCGCCGTCGCGGTGTGCATCGACGTCTCGCACATCCCCACCGGCGACAAGAAGCTCAAGGCCGCGGTCATGCTGGCCTGCTGGGCCGACGGCTTCGCCTCGGTCGAGGCCGCGCACGTGCTGGCCGACGCGAAACTCGGTCCGCAGCGCTACTTCCAGGTCGTGATGGACGAGCTGTGGCAGGTGCTCGGCCTCGGCGACTTCATGGTCGACCGGGTCGACGAACTGACCCGCCTGCAGCGTGGCCTGGCCACCGCGCTGATCATGATCAGCCACACCATCAAGGACCTGCAGGCGCTCGGTTCCGACGCCGCCATCGCCAAGGCGATCGGCTTCCTGGAACGCGCCCGCGCCAAGATCTTCGGTGCCCTGCCCGCCGAGGAGATCAGCAGGCTCGATTCGACGGTGCCGTTCACCGCCGCCGAACAGGAGATGGTCACCGGTTGGTCGGCGCCCCAGGCGCTCACCGGCGAGGCGCTCAAACCCGGCCAGCAACGGCCGTCGCCGCCCGGTACCGGCAAGTTCCTGCTCAAGATCGGTGAGGATCGCCGTCCCGGTATCCCCTTCCACATGGAGTTCACGGTGTCGGAGAAGGAAAGCGGTATCCACGACACGAACCAGCGGTTCAGCGAGTTCGGCGACAACCCACGCGGCGCACCTGACCCGTCGGCGGACGGGGGTGCGCAATGATGCCGCACCGGTCCTACCGCCGGGTCTCGCCCGAGGTGCGCGATGCCGCGGTCGCGCAGGTCGTCGCGCTGACCGACAAGCTGCGCAGCGAGTCCGAGGCGTGCCGGGTCGTCGCCGAACAGATCGGCGTGCACGCCAATTCGGTGCGCAACTGGGTGCGCGCGGCCGAGGGCCCGAGCCTGGAGCGGATGGACGCCACCGCGCTGCGCCGCAAGGTGGCGCTGCTGCAGCAGCAACTCGCCGCCGCGGCCGAGATGAACCGCACGCTCGCCGACACGCTCAACGAAACCCGGCGCCGCACGTGATCACCGCCGCGGCGGACCCGGATCCCGGCGCCCGGCGCGGAACGCCAGGCGGCGGCCGGTGAACGCCCGCACGATGCTGATGACGGCGCTGGGCTCGGTCATCGGGCTGATCGCGCTCGTGCTGGTCATCGTGCTGCCCTCCTCAGACGAGACCTGCGAGACCACCGGCGTGCTGAGCGGTTCGGCGGCCCCGACGCTGCCGCCGCTGGGTGGCGAGTCGGTCGGTGATTCGCGCGCCGCCGCGTCCGTCACGCCCAGCACGACGGCGAACCCGGCGGTCACCGGCACGCCGTCGCTGGCCGCGGGCGTCGGTCCGCTGCGCCGCACGCTGCCGCTCGAGACCGGCACCTTCACCATCTCCGACGTGTTCGGTTCGCGCGGTGGCGGTCACAAGGGCATCGACATGGCCGCCGCCGACGGCACCACCATCTACTCGGTGTCCGACGGCCGGGTCGTGGCCGCCGGTCCCGCGTCGGGTTTCGGCAACTGGATCGTCGTCGATTCCGTCGACACCAACGGGCGCGCCTTCTCGGCCGTCTACGGCCACATGTGGGACCGCGGCGTGAAGGTGCGCACCGGCGAGACCGTGACCGCGGGACAGCCGATCGGGATGGTCGGCTCGGCGGGCGAATCCAGCGGCCCACACCTGCATTTCGAGATCGTGCCCGGCGGCCGCTTCACCGGTGGCCGCCAGATCGACCCGATGCCCTGGCTCGACGGCGCGCCGACCCCGGATGTCGGTGGCGCGCGGGCCTTCTCGACCGACGCCGACTGTGTGCGCGGCTTCGGCAGCGCGGGCGGCGCGCTCGCCGACGGGAAGGTGCCCGCGGAGCTGGAGATCTGGTACCGCAGGGCGGGCACGGTGTGCCCGGAGATCTCGTCGTCGCTGCTGGCCGCGCAGGCCAAGCAGGAGTCGGGCTTCCGGCGCGGGCTGACCTCGCCCGCCGGCGCGCAGGGTCTGGCCCAGTTCCTGCCCGGCACCGCGGTGAGCATCAATCCCGACGACGGCAAACCCTATGTCATCGACGCCGACGGCAACGGCACGGCCAGCGTGTGGGACGACGGTGACGCGATCATCGGCCAAGCCCGCTACATGTGCGCGATCGCCCACAAGATCGCGGGCTGGATGGCCGCGGGCAGGGTCTCCGGCGACCTGCCCGCGCTGACCCTGGCCGGATACAACGCCGGTGAGGGCGCGGTGCTGGCCTCGGGCGGGATGCCCAATCAGGTGGCGGCGCACTACTCCGAGACCCAGCCGTATGTCACCAACATCTTGTCGATGGAGCCGCAGTATCGCGCGCCGGGCGCGCAGGGCCGGTTCACGCCGGAACAGGGCGCCGGTGGCGCGCAGATCGTCGAGGCCGCTCACGACTGGCTCGGCACCCCGTACGTGTGGGGTGGGGGCGGCGTCCAGGGCCCGAGCAGCGGCGGCTTCGACGCGCCGGGCCTGACCGCCGCCGCGGTGTTCGCGGCGTCCTCGGGCGCGATCATCCTGCCGCGCACCGCCGAGCAACAGTGGGAATCCGGTCGGGAGGTACCGATCTCCAAGATGGCGGTCGGCGATCTGGTGTTCAGCGGGTTCGGGCCGAAGGGCCCGTCGAAGGTGGGGATCTACGCGGGCAACGGTCAGATGATCCAGGCGGTGCCACCGTCGAGCAGCGGTGGCGGCGGTGGCGTCACCGAGGTGGCCGTGCCGGGCGACGCGCGGGCGAGGAGGGTGTTGTGACCACACGTTCCCCGATTCCGGGGATAACCTGGTGGGAGAGAACACGAATCCGCACAATTCCGGCGGTGATGCTCGTGGCGGTCCTGCTCCCGATCGCCGCTTGCGGCGGCGATCCCGATGCCGCGCGCCCGGACTCGGCCACCTCGACCACCCGGCTGCTCGACGCCGCGGCCACGGTCGACCCGACGACGGCCGACGGCGTCGCGGTCGTGGCCCTGCGCGAGATCTACACCTGGAACCCGGCCACCGAACAACCGGGCGAGTCGCTGCAACGCGCGCGAAAATGGCTGGGGCCCAGCATGATACGTATGCTGGACGGTTCGACGGGGGCCACCGACACGCCGAAACCGTCGCTGCAGTGGGCGGACTGGGCCAAGGCGAAGGCACACGTCGAGGCCTTCGCCTTCGCGTCCGGCGAGAAGGCGCCGGCGAGCGCGGATCCTGCGGTGGCGCAGTACAAGATCGGCATCGAGCAGACGGTCGTCTACCCGAACGGGCGGTCCGAGGCCCTCCCGCCGGGCACGGTCATCGCGACCGTGGTGCAGACGCCGCAAGGCTGGCGCCTCGACGCGTTCCGCTGAGCACCCACCACCATCCGACAAGGTCCACAAGGAGGCACACGTGGCGAAGAAGAAGGTGACGGATCCGGCCGCGGTCGGACCCGACACGACGCTGATCCTGATCGTGTTCGGCTTTGCGACGCTGATCACCCTCGCCGTCGCGCTGCACCTGGGCAACGCGCTGTCGGTGGTGCCGCAGAACATTCCGGCCAACCCGATCGCGGTGGTCGCCGATCTGGCGCGCGGCAAACTGCACTGGCCCCGGGCGTCGACGGTGATCGTGCTGCTGGTGATCGCGGCGGTCATCGCCTACGTGGTGGTCCGCAAGCAGCTGAAGAAGCGCGCGGTCAAGGGCAGGCTGTCGATCGACGACAAGGCCGATCACATGGGCACTGGCAGCGCCATCGCCTCGATCACCGAGGCCGGGGTGCGCCAGAAGGCCCTCGATCTCGGGGTGCGGCTGGGCACCAACGACGCGCCGGGCGTGCCGATCGGCGTCGCCGTCGCCGACGGTTCCCCGCTCTACGGCTCCTACGAGGATCTGCACCTCGACATCTGGGGCCCGCGTCAGGGCAAGTCCACCTCGCGCGTGATCCCGGCGATCCTGTCGGCCATCGGTCCGGTGCTGACCACCTCGAACAAGCGCGACGTGGTCGACGCGACCCGGAATGTGCGCGAGGCCAAGGGCAGCGCGACCTTCGTGTTCGACCCGCAGGGCGTGGCGGGCGAACGCCCGGTGTGGTTCTGGGATCCGCTGGCCTGGGTCGATCACCGCAAGGAGGGCTGCGAGATGCGGGCGGCCCGCCTGGCGGGCCACTTCGCCGACGCCGAGAGCGGCGGCGCCGACAACACCGACAGCTTCTTCGATCCCGAGGCCGAGGACCTGCTGGCCGGGCTGTTCCTGGCCGCCGCGATCGCGGGCAAGCCGATCACCCAGGTGTGGGAATGGGTGACCAACCCGCAGAACAGTGAGCCGATCGAGCACCTGCGTGGCGCCGGGCACGACTTCACCGCCTCTGGTCTGGCCATGCAGTACAACGCCGAACAGCGCACCAAGAGCGGCATCTTCGGCACCGCCAAGAAGATGGTGCGCTGCCTGCAGATGTCGAATGTGCACCCGTGGATCACCCGCGGCAGCGGTGATCGGCTGCAGTTCGACGAACTCGAGTTCATCGAGCGCAACGGCACGCTCTACTGCTTGTCGCTGGAGGGCCGTGGCTCGGCGGCGCCGCTGGTCAGCGCGCTGACCGAGGCCGTCATCGATGTGGCCATGCGCAAGGCCTCGCTGTCGTCCGGTGGGCGGCTGCCGATTCCGCTGCTCGCGGTGCTCGACGAGGCGGCGAACGTGGTGCGCTGGAAGGATCTGCCCAAGCAGTACAGCCACTTCGGCTCGCGCGGCATCGTGGTGATGACGGTGCTGCAGTCCTGGGCACAGGGTGCGCGCTGCTGGGGCGACGCGGGCATGAGCGCGCTGTGGTCGGCGGCCAACATCAAGGTGCTCGGCAGCGGTGTCGACGACATGGCGTTCCTGCGCGACCGGTCCGAGGCGATCGGCGAGTACGACTCGATCTCGCAGTCGATGTCGCAGTCGGGCAGCAGCAAGAGCTACTCGCGCTCGCTCAGCTCCTCGGTGACCTTCACCGCGCAGGGCCTGGCGACGCTGCCGCGCGGTCGCGCGGTGGTGTTCACCTCGGGGCAGCCCGCCGTGCTGGTCCGGACCGTGCCCTGGTGGGAAGGGGAGTACGCCGCGGCGGTCAAACAGTCGATCGAGTACAACGATCCGACCCGCAAGACCCGCATCGACGATCTGATCGGAACGCCGGTGCTGTCGAATTCCACTCCGCCGGAGCAGTACGGCGACGTCGAGGAGGTCAAGCCGCTGTGAATCAGCCGATGCCCGGATCCAACGACCTCACCAACGGCTATCCCAATGTCGTGGAGTTCGTCAACGGCTACCTGAGCAAGGTGTACCGCAGGCAGGTCACCGATATCAGCGACACCGTGTGGTGCCCCGAATGGTGGCGCCACACCGAGGCGGTCATCCGCCTCGACGCGCTGTGGCAGGCCTGGGAGCACTATCGGCTCGAGGGCGGGCCGGGAATCAGCGTGTGGTTCCTCGACCACGCCGACCAGCACATGGCCAAGTTGTTCGATCCCCGTGGGCCGTTCAAGTACTGCAGCGTGCGCAACGGGCACAAGAGCATGCTGGATCCGCTGCCGTTGCGCGACCAGGAGGGCGCGGATCAGGAGATGTTCTCCGATCCGGAGGTCACCGAGCCGTGGCTCAAGACCAAGCCGACGCTGTAGCCGCGCGGTGATCGTCGCGGGCGGCCGGTGCTCCGGCCGCCCGGCGACGCATGTTCGCCGGGGTCAGCGCCCGCGTTCGAGGCCACGCGGATCGATACCGCGTTCGATGCCGGTGCGGCGGGCGCCCGCGTTCGTGCGGCGGATCGCCTCGTCCGGCGAGATGCCCTGTCCCATCTCGACGAGCATGCGCACCTCGGCCAATTCCGGTGCGACGCCCGCCCGTTCGAGATGGGCGGCGATGGCCGCGCGCCGCTCGACGGAGTCGTAGCCCAACTGAGGCGCCTGCGCGGCCTTCGCGGCGGCGCCGCTCGCGAAGGGGGAGGACGGGTCCTTCTCCAGGGTCAGTCCCCGCGGCTGGCTCGACTTGGCGCCGACCGACATCATCTGCACCAGTTCGAGATTGCGCGGGTCCTTGGCCTTCAGCTCGCGCGCCTCGCGGATCTGCAACTCGCGGGCTTCCTTCATCTTCGCCTCGACCGCCTTGGCGCGGGCCTCGGCCTCTTTCTGACCGTGCTCACGCGACTTGAGGGCGACCAGGGTGGCCATCTGCAGCATGATGCGCATCATGGACGCCGTTTCGCTGCCGATGTCGTCGAGTTCCGCCATGACTGCTCCCCGATGCTGCTGTGGAAGTGGACATCTGAGACTACCGCGCGAAGGACACGACTGTATGTCTGGCGGAGCCACGCACGGGAGGTGTCGAGAAGTTTCGGCCGACATGGAGTGGCGGGGGAGAAAGTACGGTGTTCGAGGCTGTCGGCCGGATGAAACGTAGGATTGCCTTGCCTCTGATGATCTTCTGGCGGTGTCGGGGCCGGAAATCCGGAAACGGGCCGGACGCCATGGTGGCGTCCGGCCCGTTTCGCGCTGCGTGTGGTGGTGTCAGCCCACCTTGACGGTGTTGAAGCTGATCGGCATCTTCGGCTTGCCGCCGCCGGCCGACATGGATCCGTCGTCGCCCGCGGCGCCGACCTTCTCCAGCGTCGTCAGGCCCGCCTCGTCGATGGTGCCGAAGATCGTGTACTTCGGCGGCAGGATGGTGTCGCCGTAGACCAGGAAGAACTGGCTGCCGTTGGTGCCCTCGGGGGTCAGGCCCGAGTTGGCCATCGCGATCACGCCACGCTTGTACTTGATCGGGCTGTTGAGCGCGGGATCGTTGTCCGGATCGGTCGTCGGGAACTGATCGGTCGGGTACTCGTTGGCGAAGCTGTAGCCCGGCCCGCCCATGCCGCTGGCGGTGGGGTCGCCGCACTGCAGCATCTCGAAGCCCTCCTCGGCCGAGATGCGGTGGCAGCTAGTGTTGTCGAAGTAGCCCTGCTGCGCCAGGCTCACGAAACTGTTGACGGTGCACGGCGATTCGGCACTGTCGAGCTCGAGGCCGATCGGTCCCTGGGTGGAATCGATGGACACCTTGGTCTTCGGCGCGTCGGGGCCGGAGGCGACCGTGGTGGTGCTCGGCGGCGCGACCGGCTTGCTCGCGGGCTCCGCGCCGACGGGGTAGGCGCAGGTGACGGTGGCCGGCTTGGCGGCGACCGCGGGCGCGTCGGCGGCCGGGGGTAGTTCACGCTTGCTGGTGGCCGAGGTGCTCGCGGTGGCCGAGGAATCCGCCTCGTCGCCGCCCTTGGTGAGGAAGTACACGCCGGTCACGGCGGCGGCGACCACGATCACACCCAGTACCGAGCCCGCGATCACCAGGCGCTTGCGCTTCTTCTCCTGCTCGGCCCGTCGTGCCAGCTGGCGCTCCAGCTTGCGCTTGGCCGCCGCCCGTCGCTGTTCGTTACTCGGCACTACCGCGTTCCTCCCGTGTCGTCAGGTTCGTCTAGAGGGTAACCGGTTGGACTCGAGGGGCGCCCGTGGGGAAAACTGGATGATCGTGACCAAGACCAGCAGCTTCACCGCCCCGAAGGGGGTCCCGGATTACGTGCCGCCCGGCTCGGCCGAGTTCGTCGCCGTGCGCGACGGCTTGATCCACGCCGCCCGACTCGCCGGGTACGGGCACATCGAGCTGCCGGTATTCGAACAGACCGCCCTGTTCGCGCGTGGTGTCGGTGAGTCGACCGACGTGGTCAGCAAGGAGATGTGGACCTTCGCCGACCGCAACGGCGAGAGCTTCACCCTGCGTCCCGAAGGCACCGCGGGCGTCATGCGCGCGGTGATCCAGCACGGCTTGGACAAGAGCGGCCAGCTGCCGCTCAAGCTGTGCTACGCCGGGCCGTTCTTCCGCTACGAGCGCCCGCAGGCCGGCCGCTACCGGCAGTTGCAGCAGGTGGGCATCGAGGCGATCGGCGTCGACGACCCCGCGCTGGACGCGGAGGTCATCGCGATCGCCGACGCCGGGTTCCGCGGCCTCGGCCTGGACGGCTTCCGTCTCGAGATCACCTCGCTGGGCGATGAGACCTGCCGCCCGCAGTACCGGGAGCTGCTGCAGGAGTTCCTGCTCGGGCTCCCGCTCGACGAGGAGACCCGTCGCCGCGCCCAGATCAACCCGCTGCGCGTCCTCGACGACAAGCGGCCGGAGGTGCGCGAGCTGACCGCGAACGCGCCGTTGATGATCGATCACCTCTCCGAGTCGGCGAAGACACACTTCGAGCAGGTGCTGGCCCACCTCGACGCCCTCGGCGTGCCCTACGTGGTGAACCCGCGCATGGTCCGCGGCCTGGACTACTACACCAAGACCACCTTCGAATTCGTGCACGACCAGTTGGGCGCGCAGTCCGGCATCGGTGGTGGCGGCCGCTACGACGGACTGATGGCCGAGCTCGGCGGGCAGCCGCTGTCGGGCATCGGTTTCGGCATCGGTGTCGACCGGACCGTGCTGGCGCTGGCGGCCGAGGGCAAGGCCGCGGCCGATCCGGCGCGCTGCCAGGTGTACGGCATCGCGCTCGGTGACGCCGCCAAGGCGCGACTGGTCGCCCTGGCCGGCGCGCTGCGCGGCGCGGGCATCAGCGTCGACCTGGCCTACGGCGGGCGCGGGATGAAGGGTGCGATGAAGGGCGCCGACCGCTCCGGCGCGAAATTCACCCTGGTGCTGGGTGATCGCGATCTGGAGGAGAACTCGATCGGGGTCAAGGAGATGGCGACCGGCGAGCAGCGGCAGGTGCCCCTGGGCGAGGTCGTGGGAGTGCTGCGCTCCGCGCTCGGACACTGAGCCCGGCGATCCGGGGCGCGGTAGTCTGACCGCGCCTCGGGTCGGACGGGCCGCCCGGGTGGAGAGGGACATGGTGGACGGGGAGTCCGGGCGGGCGGGAACGGAACCGGTCGGCATCGACCTGGTCGCGCCCGAGGTGTTCGCGCCGATGTTGCGCAGGCTCGCGCTGGCCGCGATCGGTGTCGGCGTGGGCGTGACGCTGCTGTCCGCGCTGTGGTTGAGCTGGCCGTTCGCGATCGTCCTCGGACTGGTCGTTGCCGTGCCGACCCTCGGTTACGTATTCGCGTTCCGGCGCAGGCGGATGTGGTTGAGCGGCACCGAGATCCGCGCGCACCGGCTCTTCGGGGAGCGGCGCGTCGACCTCGCGCGGGCGACCGGCGTGCAGCTGCTGGTCTACCCCGGCCGGCTCAGCCGGATCGTGCTGAAGGTGACCGTCGGCGCCGACATCCAGGTGGTGCCGCTGGCGATGTACACCGATTCCGGCAGCGGACGCGAACTGCATGTACTCGGGCTGCGCAAGCTCGCCGACGCGCTGGCCGCCAGTGAGCTCGCCGCCGCCGTCGCCGTGTCGGAGGTGCTGGTGCAGCAGTTGCGGGCCGAGGCGCGCGATGCGGGGCTGGGGGAGCGGCCGCTGTATCGCGGTGTGCGGCTGGTCCGGGCCAAGGACGCGGTGTCGCCGGTCGTGCTGACCGATGCCGAGGTCGCCGAACTCGTCTGACCCGCGTGGTGTTCTGCCTCACGGATCCCGGTTCGGGGCGGGGTGACTGATTAGCGTGGGAGGCGCCAAGTCGTCCAGTGCGAGGAGTCGGTCGTGAGCAACCCAGCCAGCAGAACTCCGGTCACCGTCAGCGTCACCGGTGGTGCGGGACAGATCGCCTACGGACTGCTGTTCCGGATCGCCGCGGGCGCGATGCTCGGGCACGACACCCCGGTGCGCTTGCGGCTGCTCGAGGTGCCTGCCGCGGTGCGCGCCCTCGAGGGGGTCGCGATGGAACTCGAGGACGGCGCGTTCCCGCTGCTGTCCTCGATCGAGATCACCGACGATCCGTCGGTCGGGTTCGACGGCGCGAGCGTGGCGCTGCTCGTCGGTGCCCGCCCGCGTGGCCCCGGCATGGAGCGCGGCGACCTGCTCGCCGCGAACGGGCCGATCTTCACCGGTCAGGGCGCCGCGATCAATGCCGTCGCCGCTTCGGACGTGCGGGTGCTCGTCGTCGGAAATCCCGCCAACACCAACGCTTACATCGCGATGCGCAACGCGCCCGACGTACCGGCCGACCGCTTCACCGCGCTCACCCGCCTCGACCACAATCGCGCCATCGCCCAGCTGGCCGCGCGCACCGGCGCCCCGGCGGCCGATATCGCCCGGATGGCGGTGTGGGGCAACCACTCCGCGACCCAGTTCCCCGATCTGACGCACGCCACCGTCGCGGGCAAGCCCGCGCCGGAACTGGTCGAGCCGCAGTGGGTGCGGGAGGTCTTCGTGCCGACCGTGCAGCAGCGCGGTACCGCGATCATCAAGGCCCGCGGCGCGTCCTCGGCTGCCAGCGCGGCCAGCGCCGCCATCGACCACCTCCACGACTGGGTCCTCGGCACGCCCGCCGACGACTGGACCTCGATGGCCGTGCCCTCCGACGGCTCCTACGGCGTGCCGAAGGGATTGGTCAGCTCGTTCCCGGTCACCTGCGTCGGTGGGCAGTACCGCATCGTCGACGACTTGGACCTCGACGACTACGCGCGGGCCGAGATCGACGCCAGTGTCGCCGAACTGGTCGCCGAGCGGGACGCGGTGATCGATCTCGGGTTCGCCACCGCGCCGTGACCGCTCAGCCGAACAGGGCGAGCTGCTCGCTCGGCGGCACCGGGACCGGCGCCGCCGGGACGGTTCGGCCCTGCGGGCGGCGCAGGTCGTAGGCGGTCAGCAGTGGGTCGACCCGTTCGCGCAGCCAGGAGCTGTAGGCGGGCGTGACGTTCCCGCCGCGCCCGTAGAGCTGCCGGTAGCGGCGCACCAGTGCCGGATGTTCGGCGGCCAGCCAGCCGAGGAACCAGCCGCGGGTGCTGCCGCGCAGATGCAGGCCGAAGGCCGTGGCGCTGTCGGCGCCCGCGTCGGCGATGGCGGCGAACAAGGCGTCGAGGTGGGCGCTGCCGTCGGTCAGGCAGGGGATGATCGGCGCCACCATGACATGGACGGCGAAGCCGGCGTCGGCCAGCGCGCGGACCAGGTCCAGGCGCGCGCGAGGCGTCGGCGTGCCCGGCTCCAGGCTGCGGTGCAGTTGCTCGTCGAGGATGGCGATCGACACCGCCACGCTCACCTCCACCCGCCGCGCGGCCGCCGTGAGCAGCGGCAGATCCCGGCGCAGCAGCGGCCCCTTGGTGAGGATGGAGAACGGCGTCCCGGAATCGGCGAGGGCGCCGATGATGCCGGGCATCAGCCGGTAGCGTCCTTCGGCCCGCTGGTACGGGTCGGTATTGGTGCCCAGCGCCACCGGCTCACGCTGCCAGGACCGCCGGGTCAGCTCCTTGCGCAGCACCGCCGCCACATTCGTCTTCACCACGATCTGCGAATCGAAGTCCTCGCCCGCGTCCAGCCCCAGGTACTCGTGACTGCCCCGCGCGAAGCAGTAGCGGCAGGCGTGCGAGCACCCCCGCATCGGATTGATCGTCCAGCGGAACGGCAGCGACGAACTCTCGGGCATCTTGTTCAGCGCGCTCTTGCACAGCACCTCGTGGAAGGTGATGCCGTCGAACTCGGGCGTTCGGACGGTGCGCACCAGCCCCGCCCGGGTCAGTCCGGGCAGGGCGCCGTCCTCGGCGTCGAGAGTCTGCGCTTGCCACCGCATACCGTGAGTCGAACATGTGTTCGATGAAGTGTCAAGCGCGGCGCGGTCCGGTCAGTCGCGCACATGCAGGCCGAAACCGGTGCGGCCCGCCGGTTCCAGGCCCGGCTCGAGCTGCAGCGAGGGAATCTCGTAATCGCCGAAGTTCTGCCGCCGGAACGGAATCGGCGCGGTCGAGGCCAGCGCCCGCAGCCGCCGCTGCCAGGCTGCGGCGAGGTCGGGATAGTCCGCCTCGGTGATCTTGTCGGCGCCGTACACCACGAACGGCGGCAGCGATTCGATGCCGGGGTAGAAGAGGATGCCGTGCTGGATCGGGAACAGCAGATCCTCGATCGGGCCGTTGATACCGCGCGCGGCGTAGTGCGCCTCGGGGCCACCGACGGTCACCGACAGCAGGGCCCTCTTGCCCGCGAGGGTGCCTTCGCCGTAGCGCTCGCCGTATCTGGTGTCGCTGTGCTCACCGACGCCGTAGGCGAAGCGGTAGGTGAACACCCGATCCACCCAGCCTTTGAGGATCGCGGGCATCGAGTACCACCACAGTGGGAACTGGAAGACGATCACGTCGGCCCACAGCAGCTTCTCCTGCTCGGCGCGCACCTCGGGGGCGAGCGTGCCCGCCTCGAAGGCGCGGCCCGAATCCAGGACGACCCGCAGCGGATCGGAGGCGTCGGGACCATAGTCGTCGGCGTCGACGACGGCCTTCCAGTTCATCCCGTACAGGTCGCTCACCTGGACTTCGTGTCCCTCGCCCGCCAGCGTGGCGACCGCGACTTCGGTGAGCGCGCCGTTGAGCGACTTCGGCTCCGGATGGGCGTGGACGATCAGTGCTTTCATCGGAACTCCTTCGGATCGGATGACGTCGATCCTGGGCGCCGCGCGGGCATGCGTTCAGGGGCGCCGCGTCCGTCGGACGGGACTTCCTGGTACCGGCAGGGCCACCTTCACCGCCCCCGCCGGGGCCATACTCGAGATCATGGACGACCTCGCTGGATTTCTGCGGACCCGGCGTTCCCGGGTCGACCCGGTGGCTGTCGGCATCCCCGTCGACCGGCACCGCCGGGTCGACGGATTACGCCGCGAGGAGGTCGCGCACCTGTCGGGGGCTAGTATGTTATTAGTAGCCCCTTACCCGTTGGGGAGTGAATATCATGGAAAAACCGCAGGTCACGGCCGGTAAAGATCTGGTGCTGGATATCTATGCGCGGGTGTCACGGGTGGGTGATGAACGGCAACGGTCCACCGGTGGGCAGGTCGATGACTGCACGGTGCGGGTGCGGGATCTGGGCGCGACGGTGGGGCGGGTGCATGTCGATGACGGGCGTTCGGCGTGGAATCCGAGTGTGCGGCGGCCGAAGTGGGATGCGCTGATGGCGCGACTGGAGTCCGGGGAGACCGGCGGGGTGGTGGTGTTCGACATGGCTCGGTTCTCCCGTCGCCCGATCGAGGGTGAACGGTTGATCCTGGCCGCCGAGCGGGGCCTGGTCGTGCTGGACAGCGAGGGCGAGTACGACCTGGAAACCGCGAACGGCCGCAAGGCTTTTCGTGACCAGCTCAACGCAGCGGCCTACGAATCGGACCGCCTGTCGTCACGGGTGAAGCGCGGTAAACGAGTGAAAGTTGCCCGCGGGGAGTCGAATCATTCGCACCGCCCCTACGGCTACGAACGCGACGGGATCACCGTTCGCGAGTCCGAGGCGGCGATCGTGCGCGAGATGGTCGCTCGGGTGCTGGACAAACAGGTGGGCATTCAGGCGAAAACGCAAGCGGGCCAAGACACGACGACAGCGGCGAAAGAGGACGCGATCGGCTACAAGACGATCGCGGCGGACTTGAACCGGCGCGGGATCACCACCCGCACCGGTGCCGCCTGGAGTGGGGAAAAGATCAAGCGAGTGGTGTTCAACCCGCGTTACGCCGGATACGTGACCCACCACGGCGAGATCGTCACCACCATGACTGATGCGAATCCGCTCATCACACCGCAGCAGTGGGAGCGGCTGTGCGCACTGCGCGACACCACCCCGGTCGGTCGGCCCCCGACCGCGGACTACCTGTGCTCGGGGCTAGTGCACTGCGGATTGTGCGGGAAGGGTTTGACCGGCCGCCCCCAGTACGGACGCAACTACCCCGACGGGGAGGTGCGTCGCCGCTACATCTGCCAGAAGCGCCAGACCGGGGGCGGCTGCAACCGTGTCTCGGTCGACGCCCGCACCCTGGACCAGGAGGTAGGCGCGCTGGTGGTGGCGACACTGTCGGACCCTCGCCATGCCGATGCGTTGATCGCCGCTGCCGATGATCTGGCCAAACGCCGCCGTCCGATCGCTGATGCGCTGGCCGAGGCGCGCGAGACCGCGACGGTGATGTCGGCGCGGCTGGGCAAGGGCGAGATCAGCCTCGACCGCTACGACACGGTGATGGCCGGGGTCGATGCCCGCATCGCCAAGCTCACCGCCGAACTCGACGCCCTCGACGCCGATACCGACATCGATGACTCCCCGGCCGTGCGCGCGGAATCCGCACAGGCATGGGCACAACAGTGGGAGGATGCGGGCACCGCCGACAAACGCGCCATGATCAAACGCGCCCTGCACGGCAGCCGCCTCGTGATCGACCCGGCCACCACGGCAGGACCGACGTTCGACCGGTCCCGAATCCGGCTGGTGGACAAGAACACACCCGCACCGTGGGCGCAGGACGGCCCCGGTGCCCGCGTCAAGGATGCCGCGGGCACCGGGGCGGGGGACGGCGTTTCTGCTGCCTGACGCGGCCCGTCAGGCAGCGTTCGGGTACTGGTGCGGGTCGCTACCGTTGTCGGTGGCGGCCCGTTTCCGTGCCCGGACACGGTCCAGGACAGCGGCGATCGCGTCGAGCTGGGCACGGGCCAAGGGCTCGCGGTCGGCCACGACCTGTCGCCAGTGCTCGATCCGGTCGGGGTCCAGCGGCACCACCACCGACCGCTCACGGTCCGGGGGCGAGGGCGGGCTGGGTGTGGGGGTATCGGTCACGGCAGGCCTCCCGAGGGTGGGTGTGAACGAGTTCGGTCCTCACTTATCTACTGCCGAAAAAAGGCCCGAATCGGGACACCATGTCGAGCCACGTTGTCATAACGATTCCGACACCGAGACAACAGAACCCGCCCGCGAGGCCATGTGGCCGAGGCGATGCGAACAGAACGAACACACTCGTCGCGCCCGGCACCGGAGACGCGCCAACGAGCGCAGGCGATGACACCGACAACACCGGCCCGAATAGGAGGGGTGCAGGCGAATGGGGAACCGGCAGAGCAACGCAGAACAGACACACAAAGCCCGCGATAATCCGCGAGAATGCCCCCGAAAGCCATGTCTATACATTCTGATGTATAGACAATCCACGATGATATCCGCCCGGATATGCGCCCTCTGACCTGCACGGATGCGGTTGCGGGGTGCGTCGATTTAATCCTCCCACCGAATACTTCATCGAAACCCACCATGGAACGTGCCATGGAAAAATTTTCATCGAGCCACTCACCCCGGGGCACCGAACGCGAACCGCCCCAACAGCTCACAGCGTGGGGCTCGAACCCGGTCGGCACAGACGGAACAAGGAACTGGGCGGCGGGCCAGCTCCTCCGCATAGGCACGAGTCAGCGCCGGGCGCATGTCTATTACATATACTGTAATAGACAATCCTGGATAACACCCGCGCGCGGATATGCCCCGCTACCTGCGGATACGAGGCGTGTAGGTGGGGCCATTTGGTCGCCCCCCGCATTTCGCCCCGCGTTTCCCCCCACAAAAACCCACGCATTGACCACGACCTGACACGAACACCCCCACCTAGCAGCAACGAGCCCGCAAATATCGCCGCCGACCCCTCCGGACAGCCACACCTCAGCCGTGAGGCCGGTCGAAAACGGCAGCTACCGAACCACATCCAGACCCACCCGGGATCACTCCCCGAACCTATCCGCAGCCTATCCAAAACCTATCTGTTTCATATCCTGGCCGACACAACTACAGCTCAAGGGTCTGAAGCGTGCAGGGTGTGACGGTCGAAGTACTACGCCGGCAAGCACAGGCAAAGCAGCGCCGGCGACGCCCGCACTCGGCGATTCCGTTCTGCCATCGCCTTCCACTACCGTCGAGGCATGAGCGATACCCAGTGGACGATCCTCGGTGAGCAGGTACTCGACGAGAACCGGCACATCCGGTTGTCGACAGCCGATATCCGTCTGCCGGACGGGGTGGAGTTCACCCAGTACGTCGCCAGGATGCCCCGGTGCGCGATGACGCTGGTACTCAATGAATCCCAGGAGGTACTGCTGATGTACCGGCACCGGTGGATCATCGACAAGTGGGTTTGGGAACTGCCCGGCGGCTATGTCGACCACGCCGAAGACGTGGCCGAAGCGGCGGCGCGCGAGGTCGAGGAGGAAACCGGGTGGCGTCCGTGCACCATGGAACACCTGGTGACCTACCAACCCGCGATCGGCACCCTTGACCAGCCACAGGAGGTGTATCTCGCTCGCGGTGCCGACCTCACCGACACACGTCCGGACATCAACGAAGCCGAGGCGATTCGGTGGGTGCCCCTCGATGAGGCTGTGCAGATGATCGACCGTGGCGAAATCATCGGCGCGGCAACTGTCGTCGGCGTGTACCGAGCACTCACACTGACTTAGCCTCCGCCACCCGTTGCCGGAAGTCCGCCACTTCCGGCATTTCCGCGAAGGGAGCGAGGCGCGCCCGTACATCACGCAGGTAAGCATGCGTTCGGCGGGACTCCACACCACCGGACAATTCGAGCGCCCGCGAGCCGACCCGGACCGCTTCCCGCGGGTCTTCGACCGCGAGGCTCGACGCGAGCAGACACAAGTTGAACACGCGCCCACGCTGGTACCCATCGCTCATGTCCAGCGACGCCCGCGCCAGTCCCGCTGCACGATCGTGGTCGCCGAGATCTTGGAAACATTGACCTGCTTTGGCGGACATGTACGCCGAGTCGAGGTAGTTCAACCAGCTGGGGCGGTTCGCTTCGCCCCGATCGAACGCGCGCTCGGCCTCGTTGAGCGATGCACCGCAAGACCGTTCGTCGGATCGCGCGGCATGCCCATGGGCTTCGACCATGTGGCAACCGGCCTCCAACACCGGCAGGCCCGCAGCGCGCGCCGCTATCCGTGCAGCACGGGCGAGATCGATCGCATCACCGGGGCGGCCGACATAGGTTGCCTGATGACTCATCGCGGCAAGAATCTCCGCACTCAGCGCAGCATCTCCGGCTGCGCGCGCCATCCGCAAGGACTGGATCAAATACCTTTGCGCGAGGCCATGTTCTTCGAGGTCGTAGGCGGCCCAACCCGCCAGCTTCGTCAGCTCGGCCGCTACTGCGAATAGCCGCCGTCCGATTTCTTCGGTGTAGCTGCCGCGCAGCAGCGGAGTCACCGAGGTGTGCAGGTAGTGCACAACCGTGGATCGCACCTTGCCACCACCGACCTGGTTGTCGAGCTCACCGAACGCCGTGGTCATCGTTCGCACAGCGTCGATGTCAGCACCCCCGACGCGGCGCAGACCGCTCGATGAGACCGGGTGTTCAGCGCCCGGCAGGGTCAGCCACCGCATGCTTGCGGCCGGGTAGACCGCGACGGCGTAGGCAGTGCCCTCCAGGAACCGGCGACGCTCCACATCACTCCTCCACAACGCGGTCGCCGAGGCGGTCGCCTCCACGAGGCTCAACGAGAATTCCAATCCCACGTCCGGCGACTCCGCGCCGGACATACCGCAATCTGCGGGCACCACACGACGACCACACAATTCGGTGAGCACGTCTGCAATCAGATTTGGCCCCGGCTGCGTCGGCTGCTCACCGGTCAGCCATCGACCGACCGATGTGTGGTCGTAGCGGAGCTCAATGCCAATTGATCTGCCACGCTCGACAATTCGGCGCGCAAATCCTTTCCGGCTTACCCGGATCTCGGCGAGTAGTTCCGCTAGCTGATGGTTTGGCTGCTTGGGGTGTCGACCCATATTCGCAGTGTGGCACGGCGACCCCCACAGTGACGACCATCGGCCGATTCCGCACACCCCCGGCGCACACACCTGCCCGCTGCGCGCGCCTTTCATGCTGCCACCGAACGAGATGTGCTGGAACAGCCCAACGTCATCATCACGCCCCCCGATGCGGCCCAGACGATGACGACCGACGACCGGGTTCGCGAAGTTGCCGCCAAGCGACCCCCAGATCGCCGAGCCGACAGAGGTGACCCGATGACCAGCACCCTCGAAACCGACGTTCTCGCCCTCCTCGAACCGGGCGGGATGCTGACCGCCGACACGATCGCACACAACCTCAACACCCCGCGGTGGCGTGTGTCGCGCGTCCTGCACACGCTGCGTCGCAACGGCGACGCCTTCCAGAATCGGCAGGCACAGTGGCAGATTTCGGCCGGACAGCGCCGCCCGCAACGGCAGGCGACTCGATGAGCCACCTCACCCCGCCGACCCCTGCACTCCAGCCGCCGCGGGCCGACCTGGTAGCCACTCTGGAAGCGATGCGCGAAGCCGGATGGATTACGACCGCGCCCGAACCGACACCGGTCGAGGCGACCAGTCCGACCCCGCCGCGCATCCCGGCAACTCAGTTGCCCGGAGGCCAGCAATGACGCAGCCCAGCCCACCTGACCACAAATTCGCCGAAACACCTCGCTCGCGGTGCGAGTTCTACCGGCGCGTGTGTTCCCTGCCCACAGTGATCGACCCGGCTACCGGGCGGATCACGATGCGGGCCGGATTGGTCGGCGCGGTGATGATGCCAACCGATCTGGCACACCGGGTCAAAACCAGCCTCGATGTTCGCGGGATCGCGCCGTTGCCGGTCATCGGCCACCCCCGCGCCGCCATGTGGACCTTCTTGGTAAGGGCCGATATGCGGCCGATCGGCGACCCTGAACAGGTCGCCCGATTGTGGAAAGCACGGGTGGTGGTGATCCGTGAGGGCGATATCGCGTTGCCGTCCCCGGCCCGGGACGCGCTGATGGTCCGTACCTGGGTATCTCCGGCTATCAGCGCGTTCCGGCCCTCCGGCGCGGTAGTCATCGAATGCGCGCTGGGGTGCCTACCTGGAGGGCGAAGGCGATGAACCTCAGCGGTCACTCCCCCTGTCCTGACGAACCCGATATCCATCTCACGATCAAGTTCTCCAGTGTGCGAATGGATTTCGTCGCGTGCCTGACGGCCGCGCTGGTCTTCGTGTGTGAGGTGACCGCGCGCCGACCCGGCACCGTCGCCGTGGATTCCAGACACAACGCCGCCTTTCCCCGCCTGCCATGCGAACGCCTGTACCTACTGCCCTGACCCGAATACCAACCGAATGCCCGCCGCGTGCGCCCGGTGAGACCACACGACACCTCACCGGCCCCAACCCCCGCGCCGCGCGGGCGGCCCCGGAATCGTTTCCCGGCGAATCCGGGGCCACACCAACTTTCGATCCACTCACAACCGATTGAAGGGAGCACGGCCATGCCCCGTGCTGCAATCCCCGTCCATGTCGACAAAGACACCACCTTGCGCATCAAGATTCACGACGCATGCGGCCTGACCTGCACGTTCTGCCATAACGAAGGCACACCAGTAGCCGTTGACAACCGACATCGCTCGCCTGGCGAGTTCCTCGCTGCCGGGGCGAGCGGGCGCATGTCGATCTACGCCCAAACCAACGGTGCGGCCTTCCTCCCAGCCCCGGTACCCGACAACGATGACTTCGCTCATGCGATCGCGGTGCTCGGTGATGCACTGGAGTTGACCGAGGTGCACCTGACCGGCGGTGAACCGACTTTGCATCCGGGAGTCGCCGCCCTGACGAAGATCGCCGTGGATGCCGGGTTCCGAGTCGGCATGACCTCAAACGGTGAACGTGGCGAGCGCGTGATCGGTGATTGTGCCGCTGCGGGGCTGGACAGGGTGAACTTTTCCATCTTCGGCACCACCGCATCCGAACTCGCCGACGTTCAGCACCCCCGCTACCGCAATCCTGTTCTGGCCCAGCGCAGAGTCGATGCACTCGAACGGTCGATCGCAGCGTGCGAGACGCATGGCGTCAAAGCCAGCGCCAATATCGTCGTCCCCGACCACTCACACGCCCCACGAGTGCACCGGCTACTCGACGAGTTCTCCCCGAACCTGACAGTGCGGTTGCTGATGTCACTCGACCACGGCGACAGCTCGATCATCGCGATCGAACGCATCCTCGCCGAGCGCGGTGCCGTTGCCGAAGCCCAATACATCACCGCTGGAGGTTCCAACTCCCGCACCGCCTACCGCCTGCCCGATGGACGGCGCATCCTTTTCAAGCACATCCGCCCCGTCCGGTTGCCGCAGACCTGCGCCGGGTGCAGGTTCAACAACGGCACTGATTGTGAGGAAGGCTTCTACGGCGTGCGGCTCTACTACGACCGCACCGGCACGTGGCAGGTCGGTGTATGCATTCAGCGCATGGACCTGTGCCTACCCCTTGGCGAGTTCTTGACCAGCCCCTTGCGCACCGAAGTCCTCGAACTCCGCAACGCCGAATACACCCGACTCGCGACCCGCCAAGTCGGATAACCTCACCCCAACGGCAACTCAGAAGGAGCCCCCGTGCCCATCGAGCACGAAGCGAAGATCCTCGACATCGACCCCGACACCATCGACCGACACATCCTGGACAAGGGCGGACACAAGCTCGGCGAGCGATTCATGCGCCGCTACGTCTACGACATCACCCCCGGTGTCGACGGCAAGTGGATCAGGTTGCGCGACAACGGCGATCGAACCACCCTCGCAGTCAAAGAGATCACCAGCGACGCCATCGACGGCACACACGAGGTGGAGGTGAGCGTCGACGATTTCGCCGCCACCAACGCCCTGCTCGAGATGCTGGGATTCACCGCGAAGTCTTACCAGGAAAACAAGCGGACCAGCTACACCCTCGACGGCGCAGAACTCGAACTCGACACCTGGCCTCTGATCCCGCCCTATCTCGAGATCGAGGCTGCCACCAACGCCGACGTCATCCGTGTCGCCGAACTGCTCGGCTACACCGAAGCAGACCTCACCGGAGAGAACACGATCAAGATCTACGCACGCCACGGAATCGACCTCAATACGATACGAGAACTACGCTTCTGACGCTTTCGTATCTCGCCGCACGATCTTTACGAATATACCCGAGATGTATCCGTTTGAGGACCCAACAGGCCCGATACCCCACCAGACGCTGCGCCGCTCCTTCCTGATGGCAATCCTCGCGGGCTGTATCGGCTGATCGAGTTCAGATGTGCTGGACTACATCGCAAGCCTCCAGTGCAGGCCGGTGTGGTCGAGTTCGGGTTGGTATTGGGCTTGGAAGGGGTCGCCGGAGGCGATGCTGTTGGTGAGATCGGCGAGCATGGCGCTCAGGGAGGCCCAGGTGGGCGGGTAGTCGTCTGCGGTGTCTTTGCCGAACTCGGTGATACAGCCTTGTAGCGGGCCGGGTCGGGTGTCGCAGATCAGCATGGTGCCGTCGCGTTCTGCGATCGGGATGAATTGCGGGATGAACTGACCGGCCTCGGAGCTGGCCGGCGCTTGTGCGTGAGCATCGGGAGAGGTCCGGCCGTTCCCGAGGTCAGGGTCCTCAGCGGCGAGGTCGGCCCAGACTTCGCACTGCATGGCGTGAACGTCGATCATTTGGTCGAGGCCGAGCAGTGTCATGCTGGGCAGCAGTTCAGCGGCTCCACCACCGTCGTGCAAAGAAAACCATTCACGCAGTTCGGCGGGCCACTCCACGCCTGTCCGCTGCTCGGCATTGACCACGGCTTGCGGATGCGGAGCAGGGCGGACAAGCCGCACCCACGTGTCGGGGCTACTCGCCACGATTGTGTCGCGCAAACGTGCCCACTGGGCGTTTATCGAGGTCGCAAGGGTGGCCGAGACCGGTAGCCGGTTCGTCGGCGAATCAGCCTCGGCAGGCGTTGTGGTGAGCACGCTGTCGGGGTCGGGATGCCGACCGCGATTTGACAGGCATCGCGCGTATTCGTCCACATCGAATGTGTCAGTGTGCTTGATCTGGGTGAGGGGGATCCGATGTGTGGTAGGCCATAGCTGGATCGCGATCGCTACGTCGTTGCAGTTCCGGGCCCGGCCTCGGGCGCTGACTCTGATCCGGTGCAACCCGCTGGGCAACGGCAGGAGTGGATCGAGTTCCGGTGGCCGTATGTGAGACAAGGTGGTTCGAGTCAGCATCGCGGAGGTGCCGAGTTCGATCGCCCCTTCCTCGACGGTCTCCCACTCGTCGAGCTCGGACACACCCAACTCGACGGGGCTCGACCCGATGCCTAGCTGAATGAATCCGTGGGTCCAGCCGACCCATATCTGAGCATTC
Source organism: Nocardia sp. No.11 (assembly GCF_038752175.1). Taxonomy (NCBI): domain Bacteria; kingdom Bacillati; phylum Actinomycetota; class Actinomycetes; order Mycobacteriales; family Nocardiaceae; genus Nocardia; species Nocardia sp. No.11. The sequence continues at coordinate 23,064 of NZ_JBCGFB010000071.1, forward strand.
TCATTGCCTTTGAAATCCCGCGTGATTCCCAGTAGTGACCCCGCTGCGGCGCTATCGATCATCGGCGGCCACTCATACTCGGCGGGTTCGATGTACAGCGCAGCCTCACTGAGTTCGATGGTCTGCCACTGCAACACGATAGTTCCGTCCTCGACGTTTCGTTCGGTCATTTGCGGTCCATACTGCGGACGACCCGGTCACCCAACGGCCGTTCCAGATCGATGATGAGGAAGCCACGTTGCCCCGTCAACGGCTCCTGCTGGCACGGCTGCATCCCTGTGCGTAGCCCGCGAGACAGAGTGACATCAACCGATCCCGGCGTTTCGACAGCGCTGACGTCGTAGCCGTAGCTTGGGCAGTCCCGAAGTTCGAACGGCAGATGCACCGCCAGCTTCGTATCACCATCGTCGAGATCGTAGGACTCGAACGTCATCACCTGAACATGCTCGAGATCGGCCGATCGTGGCAACAGAAGCGGCCTACCTTTGGCGTCGCGGGGCGCTGGCACTGCCACCAGCGCCCACGATGCCTCGGGAACCTGAGAAGGCGTGGCAGCGGGACCCGACGTGGCAGTCACGGCTGTCTGCGTAGCCGGTCCAACCTGCTCGTCTGCCGAACAACCGAGCATGCTGACGCTCAGAGATGCCGCGAGGATTTCGGCGACGAGAACGCCCAGTTTCGTGTGGAATTTGGCCACTACGACCCCTGTACGTTGATGTGGAACGGATCGCCGTCCCGGATCCGGTTCTTCGTATAGAACCAGCTCAATAGGGATCCGGCGGACGAGTTCTGGCTGGCGGAAATGTTGCACACGCTGAACCCTGAAGTGACATGAATCGACGAAGGATCCGCCACGCTATGGAGCCCCGCGTCGTTGATCAAGCACGGCGGGTTCGTATAGGTGCGACCATAGGAGTTCAATACCGCTCCTTCTCTGGTCGATGCCATGGGATATTCGTCGCAACTCTTTCCGGTTGGCCGCGGGCCGGTGACGACCCCGCAGGACGCACGCCGATGGTCGTCGATCACCGACTTCGCTGTCTCTCGGTGGAGTGGATTGGCACCGTAAGCCCCAGGAAGTCCCGACCGCTGCGCCGCGCTCACGTGAGCATTGTACTCCGGATAGGATTGCGATGATGTGTAGTCCAGCACCGGGACCACGTCAGTGAATGCACATCCCCGAGTGTTACGAAGGAAGGGTGCGGCGTCACAACGAACCTGGGGCGCGAATGCGAAGGATCCGCCGGGCGCGACATCTGGGGATTCGATTACGACCTGCCAGTCAGAGTCCATATGCAGCGTCTGCGAGGGTTGCGTAAAGACAAACGGATTGGCGGCGAGAGAGATTGTCGTCCCCGTCGATACAAGTTGGGTCACCCGCCGAGACCCGGTATATGCGCAGGGCTGGATGCCGATGAAGCAGTTGTATTGGAAGGTCAGGGCAGCGCCGATACCTTTCCCGCTCACTCCCGTGACGGCGAAAATCGAATTCGCGGCCCAGTCTGTCTTGTTATATTTCAGGGAAAGGTTGCGTTCCCACTTGCCCGATACCGAGCCGACTTGTTTTCCGTCTTTGTCCATGGCACGGAATTCGACGGTTGCTTGATATATGCAGCCATACGTCGAATTGCCGTGCCAATCGGCCTGTCCAGTAGGGTCGGGACCGATCGACTCGCAAAAGTCCGGAACTCCAGGCGGAGTACTGATATCGGCTGGCGCATTGTTGAACTGTGCAGGTATCAGTCCGCCTACAGTCTGTGTGGGCCTAGCGGTGGTGCGCGTAGGCGGCGGTGTGGATGATCCGCGAGGCGACGATGTCCCGGGCGCGAGCGCTGGCGTCTTGGCCGTCGATACGGTAGGCGACTTGCTGACCGTCCCGGATGGTGACGGGCCAGGCGGCGTCGACCTCGGGGGTGTCGTGGCCGTTCCGGACGGCGGAGTTGAGGGATCGCCTGGGACCGCAGGCGGATCGACCTGCGCTGGCGCAGCGACTGGTCCACTCGTGGAGATACACCATGTGGTCTCGGTCGACGGAAGGTTCCCGCTGCGGATCAATGCTTCGAACGAGTTGCAGTCCAACATTTTCGCAACGTCACCGAGCGGGTCGGCGTTCGCCTCATCCGATGGTTGCGTAGAGTTCTTGGAAGATATCCCTTGGGCCCAAACAATGGGCAGTTTGACCGGGATCTTCGCAGCCGGGATCTTGCCCAGCGCGTGGGCATCGAGTGCGCACGGATCGGTGCCACAATTCGGTTGTGCATCCCAGGTGATGTCGTCGTCGCCGGACCAGTCGGACGGGAAGCCAAACGGCTTCCATATGATGTGACCATCCTGGAAGTCTTGCTTCATGCCGTCTTCGAACGGGTACTCGTCCGTGACTGGGAGTCCGTAGGTTCCATTTTCATATCCGGTAGCCGTCCAGGTCTGCCAAATCTCACCGTTGACGGCGTGAGCTCCCGTACTTCCCGACCAATAGATCTCACCTTGCTGAAAATGGTTGCCTCGACTATTCCTACCTCCACCGAACTCCCGTGACGTCGGGTAACCGAGAGAACCGGATTCATATCCTTTCTCGGCCCATTTGTCGAGAATGGCACCACCGATCTGATTGGCGTGTCCCCCACTGACGTTCGGATGCCAGTAGATAGCGTTGTGCGTGTTCGAGAAGAACTGGTATTTCCCCACACCGTCCGGGGCAGTGCGTTCTTCGGTGGTAGCTTCGCCGAAGAACGTAAATCCGCCTGCCTCATTGTATTCCTGCAGAATAGCGCCCTGGATCGGATAGCCAGCTTGCGCGGGCACTGGAATCATGATCGTGGCAGCGATCGCCGTGGCGGCAGCAGCGATCGCTCCGCCAGTTCGAACGCGATGCTTTCGGTGACCGATCTGACCACGTAGACGAGCAGAGCTCAGCACAAAACACCCCCGGGTAGGTTGGGCGGGACGGCTTGAGAGGCGTAACTCGATTCCAATCAGGGTGGTCCAGCGGGTTCCTTGACCACCCGATCAACACGTAACGATCCGGTCGCAGCGGGGCGATCGTGCCGACTCGCCCATTAGGCCACTTTCGTCCGCCGCAAGTTGCGGGAAGGCTCACAGATTCCACATTGCAGCAATTCCGCAGGTCGATTAGTATTCACTAACAACCTGTCAGCTGGGGTCAGCGTCGACTACTACGTCCGGCTCGAGCAGGGCCGCGCGACCCAGCCCTCCGAGCAGGTCCTCGACGCGCTGGCCCGTGTCCTCGGCCTCGACGAGACCGAGTGCGCGCATCTGCACCGGCTGGCGCGGCAGCGTCGCCGTCGGTCCAGGACTCCCGGCGGGCGGGTTCGGCCCGAGCTGCTGCGGGTGCTGGAGCTGGTCAGCGGCGCGCCCGCGCTGATCATGGATCATCGCCTCGACATCGTCGCGGGAAACCGGCTGGCCGGACTTCTCTACGGCAGGCCCGCTGCGGGCCTGAACACCGCCCGGCACATCTTTCTCGAGGAGTCCGAGCGTGGCCTCTACGCGGAGTGGGAGACCTGCACCCTCGATGTCGTCGGGCATCTGCGCCTGGCGGCGGGCAAGTACCCCGACGACCGCCGCCTGGCGGAGCTGATCGGCGAACTCGCCATGGGCAGCGAGCGCTTCCGCCGGCTCTGGGCCCGCGCGGACGTGCGCGCTCGCACCCATGGCCGCCGGGCCTACCGGCACCCACTGGTCGGCCTGCTCGAACTGCACCAGGAGAACTTCGCGCTGCCGGACGAGTCCGGCATGGAGCTGATCGTGTTGTCGGCCGCGCCCGGGAGCCCGACCGAGGACGGGCTGCGCCTGCTCGCGGGCTTGGGCGCGGACGGTGAGGGGCGCCCGACGGGCCCGCGCGCCGAGTCACGCGACCGTTCCCGGCGGTAGAATCGCAGGTGGCGGACCGTCGGCCCCGCGATCCGCGGTGACTCGGTGAGAAGTGTTCGATGGATAGACCGGTGGTCGGTGCGGTCGTCGCCCAGCTCGTTCTCGGGCTGCTGTTTCCGGGTGCTGTCCCGGCACCCGAGGTGAGCTATGTCGCCCTCGGCGACTCGTATACCGCCGCGCCCGGCTTGCTCGACCCCGTGCCCGGCAGTCCGCCGCTGTGTACCCGGTCGGCACAGAACTATCCGCACCTGCTGGCGGCGGCGACCGGGTGGGAACTCACCGATGTCAGCTGTGCCTCGGCGGCCACCGCGCACATGACCACGGCGCAATATGCCGATCAGCCACCGCAATTCGACGCGCTGTCGGCGCGGACGCGGATCGTCAGCTATCAGGCCGGTGGCAACGACGGGAACCTGTTCCAAACCATGGTCGTCACCTGCTCGGCGCTGAACGCGGGCAACGCCGGCGATGTCGGGGCGCCGTGTCGCGACAGTCAGGGGTCCCGGTTCAGCGACGACATCGCGGCCGGGGAACCCGCGATGGGGGCGGCGATCGGCCGGATCCGGGAACAGGCGCCACACGCGCGGGTGTATGTGGTGGGCTATCCGGCGGTCCTGCCGGAAGCCGGGCACTGCTATCCGCAGATGCCGCTGAGCACCGGCGACGTCGACTACGCGCGCGGCATCGAACGTGAACTCAATGCCGCGCTGCGGCGCCAGGCCGAGGCCAACGGCGCGATCTACGTCGACATCTATACCCCGGCCATCGGCCACGACGCCTGCCGGGACCCCGCGACCCGCTGGGTCGAACCGCTGCTGCCCGCGCAGGTCAACGCGACGCCGGTGCACCCCAACGCCGCCGGGCAGCGGGCCACGGCGGAAGTGCTCCGCGCGGCCATGACGGCGCCGGGGTGAGCGGTGCGGATTACGCGCTGCGCGGCGCGCGCAGGAAGTCGACCAGGTCGGCGACGGTTTCCGCGGTCGGGCGCGGGTAGTAGCCCAGCTCGCGTTCGGCCTTGCCGTGGTCGACGATGGGCGCCGACAGGATCGCGCCGAGCGCGGCCTTGGACAGGATGTCGGAGCCGAAGCGCTTGCTGATCGGCTCGACCACCGGCAGGACGGCGCCCAGCGCCTTGGCCGGAATCGCGAACCGCGGACCCTTGGCGCCGGTGCGCGCCGCGGCCATCCGGCACAGGTCGATCAGCGTGGTCATGTAGCCGCCGAGCAGGTAGTTCTCGCCGGTGCGGCCCTTCTCGCCCGCCAGGATCAGACCGTGCGCCACGTCGCGCACGTCGACCAGGTCGAAACCGCCGCCGATCATCACCGGCGTGCGGCCGCGCATCGCCTCGGCGGCGGTGCGGTTGAGCCGGGACAGGTTCTTCGGGTGGTCGGCCGGGCCGTACACGCCGGTCGGGTTGACGATCACCGCGTCCAGACCGCGCTCGATCACCGGCCGCAGCGCCTGCTCGCCCGCCCACTTGGACCGGTCGTAGACCGGTAGGCCCGGATCGGTGGAGCGCAGCGTGGTCTCGTCGATGTGCCCGCCCGCGCGGTACTGGTCGAAGGCGTGGATCGAGCTGGTGTGTACGAAGCGCCGCGCGCCGGTCTCGAGCGCCGCCTCCGCGGTGACCCGCACGCCCTCGGTGTTGACCCGCCACGCCAGGTCGTTCTTCTCGGCGAGGGTGATCAGTGCGACCAGGTGGTAGACCACCTCGGCGCCCTCGAGGGCGCCGCGCATCGACGCCGGATCGAGCACGTCACCGGAAATCCAGGTGACGGCCGGATCGGACGTGGTCGGTGCGGCGCGATCGATGGCCACCACTTCGTGGCCACGCTCGAGGAGCTGCGGGATCAGGTTGGTACCGAGGTAGCCGGCTGCGCCGGTCACTGCGACCTTCATTCCGCCGAGGATATAGAACATGTTCTAGTTTTGAAAGCGGATCCCGCGGATCGGAGCCGACACGGCTCGATCGTGGTCGGGGTGTTCGGTTATATTTGGCGCACTGCGCCCTCGCGCGGGCGCGTAGGGAGTTCCGCGACCGCCGATCGCGCTCGCAGAGCAGGATTTTCACGACGAGTTGGGGGGTTTCGCATGGCCGATCTCTCGGTCAATACCGATGCCGTCGCCGCCTTCGCGGCGACGAACGCGACCGTGGCGGGGGATATCGCCGCGGCGGGCATCACCGACGCGGCGGGCAACGTCGCCGCGATGACCCCGGTGTTCGGGCTCATCGGCGCCGACTACCTGGCGATGTTCGCGGCCGCACAGGCCCTGCAGGCCAAGGACATCAACGATCTGTCGGCCAAGTTCGCCAAGCTGTCCGACGCGGCGTTCAAGTCCTCGGTGACGTTCGATACCGAGGACGTGTCGCTGGCCGTCGACCTGGCCCGCCAGTCCGCCGGGATGGGAGGCGCGGTATGAAGCCGCTGAGTACCGGTGACGCGGGCGTCATCACCCCCGATACCGCCCTGGCCACCGCCGACGCCGCGACCCAGTCCGCGCTGGGCGCCGTCCCCGTCGACTACAGCGCCGCCCAGGCGATCCTCGACGTCCCGCTGATGCAGCTGCCCGAGGATCTCGAGGCCGACGCGGAGCCGGTCTTCACCCTCGCGCAGAAGATCACCGAGGACGCCCAGAACGCCGCGGTCTCCCCGGCCGGGCTCGCCGGCCTGTCCGGCCTCGGTACCGGCGGCGCCGTCGACGCGCAGGACATCTTGTCCGGCATCTCGTCCGACGCCTCCGCCGCGTTGAGCGGCGCGCAGACTGCTGTCAACCAGGTCGCCGGGCCCGCGCTGGCCACCGCCCAGACGGCGTTCGACCAGGCCAAGAGTGCGCTCACCGGGGCGGCGGGCGGCGGCACCGCCGCGAGTACCACGAATTCCACCAGCTCCGCCGCCGCGACGACGCTGACCGAGGATCCGGTCTCCGCACTGCTCAACGGCGTCTCGATTCCGGCGCTGCCGGGCATCGACTCGCTGTTCGAGCCGATCCTGCAGCTGCTGAGCAGTTTCGGCACCGGGGTGTTCGGCTCGCTCGATCCGACCACCCTGCTGAGCAACTCCTCCTCGCTGATCGAATCGGCGATGAGCGTCGCCCAGGGCGGCCTGAAGACAGTGCAGCAGCTGTGGGAGGGCGAGGCATCCGACGCGGCGACCACCGCCAGCCAGCAGGCGCAGACCGAGGGGCAGGAGACCAGTCAGCGCGGCTTCGACATCTCCGCGCTGACCGAGCAGGCCGCCGCCGTCGTCCAGTCGGGCAACGCGCAGCTGTCGGCGATCGCCACCACCTTCGCCGCCCAGGCCACCGCGCTCGCGCCGACGATCATGCTGCCGCCGACGCAGGCCACCCTCATCGGGCTGGCCACCGAGCATCTCGGCTCGGCGGTCACGGTCGTCAACACCACCCGCGGTGAGCTGGCCGGTTACACCGGACAGCTCAGCGGCGTCGTGCAGAACCTGGTCGCCCAGAGCGGCCTGCCCTCCCCGGAGGAAGTGCTGTCGGCGGCCTCGGAGAACATCGCCGAGCCGCTGCTGACCCAGGCGGAAGAAGCGCTGTCGGGCACCACCGACGACTCGACCACCGCCGCGAGCACCACGCAGGGCGGCACCACCACCACGCCCGGCTCGACCACCACCGCGGGCCTGAGCACCGGCGGTTCCGGCGGCAGCACCGGCGGTGCGCTCGGCGCCCTCG